>JAGCYK010000088.1 GCA_017960845.1 Clostridia bacterium
TTGTTTCTCCTTGTTATGGGTATTTTGGGTTAAAACATTATAACAAGTTCAACCGCCTTTTTTCTATCCCTTCGGTCTCACATCAATTGTAAACTTACAGTTTTTATTTATATTGCCATATTGAATAATCTTGTAAAAAATGATAAAATTTGAAAAAGGGTAGGGATTAATTGATGAAAATAATTAAAAAATTACTTATATCCGTCATTTCGATTTCTCTTGCCAGTGTTTTTTTGTTTATAAACGGATGTTTTTTAAACTACGATTATGCAAGCGCTAAAGTATCTTATGATAAAATACCTTATGATGCTGCAAATGAAGCTATGCTTTCTAGTGAACTAGAAAACGATGCTTTCTTAGCTTTTTCTTCTGATTTATTAAGTTATGTTAAAGATGGAGATAATGGCCTTTTATCGCCATATTCTGCATATATGGCACTTGCTCTAACAATTAACGGAGCAAGTGGAGATACACTCAGCCAGATGGAGCAAGTTCTTGGGCTATCAAGAGATAAGATAAACATTTTTGCTGCGAATCTATATAGTAAGTATGTAGAGAGATCAACATTTAATGATTATATCTTAACTGCTGATTCGGTTTGGTCAAATGCTACAGAAAAAGCGCCCCTAAAGTCTTTCCTTGAAACTATTTGTAAGTATTATGGCACTGAAGTATATAGTTTGGATTTTTCTCAAAACGAAACTCTAAAAGCTATCAATGATTGGATAGCTACAAAAACTAATGGGCGGATTAAGGATATGCTTAATAGCATTCCAAGTGATGCTCTAATGTATCTAATTAATACTTTGTTTTTCAAATCCGATTGGACTGAGCAGTATGTATTGACTCAAAAAGGGCTTTCTTTTAGCTCTCTATCAGGAAGTAAAAATAATGTTGATTGTTTCTCGGCCTCTACTAGAACATATTATAGTACTAATGATTTCGTTGGTTTCTCGCTACCATATAAAGCTCCTGGAATATCTTTTATAGGCATGCTTCCTAAAAAAGGAAATGTTGACCCGGCAAGTTTATTAAATAAAGATAGGTTAAAGGAATTCATTTCTAGCCGTTCAGCAGCGAATGTAAGCGTAAAAATACCTTGTTTTAACTATGATTACGAAGCGGATCTAACTACTTTTTATTCTACTTCTAATAGAATGCCACTTGCTTTTAATAAACAACTGGCTAATTTTTCTGAGATGTATGACTTAAGTGAGTTCAATGTTTATATATCAAAAGTTTTTCAAAAAACCACAATTAAACTTGATAACTTTGGAACAAGTGCAGCAGCTGCGACTTACGTTGAGATGAGTAAAACCACTTCAGTGGGGCCGACTAGTGAAATAAGGATTGAACTTAATAGACCATTTGTTTATATGATTTTAGACGAAGCTTCAAACATTCCTCTATTTATAGGGAAGGTTAATAGCCTTTGATTTAAACGGAATCCAAAATAAAGTCTCCTTTAACTTATTTATTGAAGGAGACTATTTTTTGATGTAATTAATAGAGAAAAATGGTTAGGCTGACTTATTGCTTTCGTTATCTTTTTCTATTTCTTTTTTCAGTTTACTTGCGCTCTTTGAAATATCCAGTTTTACTTCGCTGAGCATTTTTTCTTCGCTTTCTATATCAAAATCCACATTGTCTAGGATATCTTGCAATTTATACTCTTTTTTAAGATATATTTTTGTCTGATATCCAATAATAACTGTAAGCGCGCCGTTAATAATTGCCTGCGATGCTGAACCAATTACTGTAGATACAGCGGCTCCAAGTAGAGGAATGCTACTTAGGACCCCGCCAATCTTTTGAACCACTCCTGTAGCTACATTATCCATTACATTTTGGACTCCGTAAGCTATAAGCGAGTTCTTCAAAACATTTGCATAGATTCTCATTAATCTTGCTTCGGATGGTCTAAATCCATAAAGAAAGACTAGTTCTTTTATTAAGTTGAGTTCATATGTGGCAATAAATAGCGTATCAAGAACAGCTGACTGAGATAGGGCAGTTGCTAGGCCGACTTTTAAAGAATGTTCGCGTATTATTTTATTTGCAGTCTTTTTTACATCTTTATCATATAGTTCGCTAAGAGCTGCTTTTAAGGCCGAATTATCATTAGAATGTCTTGCAATAGCAATTTTGCCTACAAGCTCATCGCTATACCATCCTATGCCTTCGGTTTTAGCGGTAAAATCTATTATTTTATCTGCAATTTCTTCTCTAAGCTTTTTATTATGTCTCTTGGCTTTATTTACGTTTGAATGATTAACATTGGTTATAAAAGCACCGGTTCTAGCTATTTTAATAACTGGATATAGATAAATGACAATATATAGAATTGTCGCTACGCCTATAGAGACATATCCGGCAATCTCATTAATCTCAAATACTTTTAATACAATAATAAGAAACGCGGCAAATACTACTACTCCGATTGCAGCAGCGAAAATAAAGAGAAAAGCTTTAATTGCTTTAACGTTTTGTCTCTTTGTATATTTGCTTTCGTATTCTTCAAGTGTGAGCTTTTTTTCTTCTTTTTCTTTTTTGTTTTTATCAGGCATAATTTCTACCTCTATATATATTCTATTTCAAAAATAGTTTTTTGTAAATAATCATTTTGATTAGACTAATCCTTGTTTCAAATTACTTGACTGCATTTAAAGCAATAAAATATAATTACAAAGAATTGTTCGGTAACCGTTATATTTTTTTGGAGAGGATAATGGGAAAAGAAATAGGTAGATCTGTTCGGCAGATTCAAAATGACATTATAGGATACTTTAGAAGGCAGCCATCACTTGGAGTTACTAGAATGCAAGGATGGGTAATAGGTTATATTAACTGCGCTAATAAAAATGTTTATCAGAAAGATATTGAAAAGGAGTTCTGCATTGGTAGATCAACTGCAACGGACCTGCTTGTACAAATGGAAAATGCAGGCCTAATTGAAAGAATTCCTGAAATTCATGATAAAAGACTTAGAAGGATAGTTCTTCTTGATAAGGGAATAGCTATTTGGGATAAAATGAACCAGCAAAAAGAACTGTTAGAGCTAAAGATGAAGAATGGTTTGACAGATGAAGAGCTTGATGCTTTTTATGTTACAGTAGAAAAAATCTGTGCAAATTTAAGGGGTTGATATGATCAAAAGAGTATTATCTAGTTTACGTGAATATAAACTTCAAAGCATTTTAACTCCGCTTCTTATCGTTATTGAAGTATTAATGGAAGTATTTATCCCAAGAATCTGTGCTGATTTAGTTAATTTCTTTGAAGGTGTTACAGTTATTTCAGATGGGATTCCTGTTACAACGCATACTTTTGCATTGTTTGAATTAGACCTTGGTTATAGCGTGAGCACACTTACTGCGGATTCAGCCTGGGTAGTGTTTACTTATGCTGCAATTCTATTTGTAATGGCCTTTATTTCTCTTGCTTCAGCTATTGCAGCCGGAAGGCTTTGCGCTGTGGCCGCATGTGGTTTTGCTAAAAATCTAAGAAAAGATGTTTTCTATAAAATACAAGATTTCTCGTTTGAAAACATCGACAATTTTTCGACATCATCACTCATTACTCGCCTTACAACTGATATAACAAATATTCAAAATGCATTTATGATGATAATTAGGGCCGCAGTAAGAAGTCCGCTCATTTTTGTTTTCTCTTTAGTAATGGCATTTTCAATTAACTGGTTAATGGGACTTTTGTTTGTCGGAGCAATAATTCTTCTTGGCCTTGTAATGGTTATAATTCCTATTACGACCATTCCTATCTTTACTCGCATTTTCAAAAAATACGATCGACTTAATTTAAGAGTTCAAGAAGATGTTAGAGGGGCAAGGGTTATTAAATCTTTCGTTCAAGAAAACAAAGAAATCTCTAAATTCAATGAAGCATCTGAAGACTTAAGAAAAGATTTTACTAAAGCAGAAATAAGAATGGCATTCATGATGCCGGTTATAAGTTTAATTGTATATATTCTTATGGGCTTTGTAATCACTTTAGTTTCAATAATGGTTGTTAGCACGGCCGAAGAGAGTCAAATAGTTACTATCGCTGGAAACTTACAAATAGGAGCTATAAATTCTTTAATTCAATATGCAACGATGATTCTAATGTCCATGATAATGTTTACTGCAATCATTGTTATGGTTACTATGTCAATGACTTCAATAAAAAGAGTAAATGAGGTTTTAGAGTCAAATTCATCAATAATTTCGCCTAAAGATGCAGTAAATGATGTTAAAGACGGCAGCATAGATTTTGAAAATGTTTCTTTTTCTTATTCATCTGATCATGAAAGGCTTGCTATTAAAAATATTAATCTAAGTATAAAATCGGGTGAAACTATAGGTGTATTAGGTGGAACCGGTTCAGGTAAGACGACTATGGTTCAGTTGATTCCAAGGCTATATGACGTAACTGACGGAGCGATTAAAGTAGGAGGGACCGACGTAAGAGATTACGACATTAAGTCTTTAAGGTCTTCTATTGCTATGGTTCTTCAGAAAAACGTACTATTCTCCGGCACAATTAAAGATAATATCCGCTGGGGCAAGAAAGATGCTACGGACGAAGAAATCATTGCTGCTTGCAAACTAGCTCAGGCTGATGAGTTTATAACAAAAATGCCCGATGGCTATGACACATATATTGAGCAGGATGGAACTAATGTTTCCGGCGGGCAGCGTCAGCGTCTATGCATAGCTAGAGCAATAGTGTCTAAACCAAAGATTATAATATTTGATGATTCTACAAGCGCAGTAGATACCAAAACTGACGCCTTGATTAGACATACAATGAATAATGAACTTCCCGATTCAACTAAAATTATCATTGCTCAAAGGGTTGCTTCAGTTGAAAAGTCCGATAAAATAGTCATTATTGACGGCGGAGAAATATCTGCCGTTGGTACTCATGAAGAGCTTCTAAAAACATCACAAATTTATAGAGAAGAGTATTATTCTCAAAACAAAATATCCGAAAAGGAGGTAAGCTGATATGCCACCGAGAAGAGAAATGGGCATGGTTTTACCAGAAGGCGTTGATCTAGATAACCTCCCGGATATGAAAACCTTGAGGAAGATGCTTAAAAACCAGAATAAGAATAATAAAAAAACGAGCAAAGACAATACTTTAAAGAGAATTATAGGGTACGTTCTAGGAATATATAAGCTAAAAGCATTTATTGTCTTAATTAGCATTATAATTGCTGCGGTAGCGAATTCTTCTACTTCTATAATCGTAACAAACCTTATAAATAACGTCATTAAACCCGGAAATTTAGATCTACTTCCTTCTTTCCTAATACTAGCCGGTTCAATTTTCATTGCCGGAACTGTAGCTTCGGCCACTCAGTCTATTTTAATGAGTATTATTGTCCAAGGCACTTTAAATACTATAAGAAAAGACTTGTTTTTCAAGATGCAAAAATTGCCGCTTTCGTATTTTGATACTCATCAGCATGGAAATATAATGAGTGTTTACACAAATGACGTAGATACTCTTCGTCAGTTTATTAGCCAGACTTTTACTACGCTTATAAGTTCTATTATTACGCTTGTTACACTTGTTTCCATAATGGTCTACTATAGCCTATATTTATGCGCTGTTGTAATTGTAGGTGTAGTTATAATGGTGCTTGTAACTAGGTATATTGGAGGGTCAAGCGCTAGATACTTTATGCTTCAGCAGCACGAACTTGGAAAACTTAACGGCTTTATAGAAGAAAGTATGCACGGGCAAAAAGTAGTTCAAGTATTCGGCCACGAAGAAGATGCGAAAAAGGACTTTGACAAACTTAACGAAAATCTATGCAAAACGGCTACGGAAGGTAACAAATTTGCAAATACTCTAATGCCGGTAATGGGCAATATCGGTAATATCCTTTATGTTCTTGTCGCAATAGTCGGCTTTCTTATTATGGTATTTAACATTTCTAATGTAGGTATTGTTTCTCTTATAAACCCGGAAGAGAGCATGATAGGAATAACTGTAGGCTTTTTAACAATTTCTAAAAGTTTTTCAATGACTATTTCAAACCTATCTCAGCAAATTAACTTTTTTGCTCAGGCTCTTGCCGGAGGAAGAAGAATTTTCTCAATGATGGACGAAAATCAAGAAGAAGACAATGGTTATGTTACTTTGGTAAATGCAATGGTTCTTCCTGACGGCAGTATTATAGAATCTGAAGAAAGAACTGGTGTATGGGCATGGAGACATCCTCATCAAGCCGAAGGAAATGTTACTTATACGCTTTTAAAAGGCGACATAACAATGCACGATGTTGATTTTGCTTACGTTCCCGGAAAGACAGTCCTTCATGATATATCTTTATATGCAAAACCAGGCCAAAGAATTGCTTTCGTCGGTGCAACTGGCGCAGGTAAAACAACCATTACTAATCTTTTGACTCGTTTTTATGATATTGAAGATGGTAAAATTAGATATGACGGAATTAATATCAACAAGATAAAAAAAGCAGACCTAAGAAGATCGCTTGGTCTAGTTTTACAGGAAACTAATCTATTTACCGGAACTATCATGGATAATATCCGTTATGGAAACGAATCTGCAACTGAAGAAGATGTTATTAATGCAGCTAAGCTAGCAAACGCTCATGACTTTATCACGAGACTGCCTGATGGCTACAATACTATGCTTGAATCGGACGGAGCGAACCTATCTCAAGGCCAAAGGCAGCTGCTTTCAATTGCTCGTACTGCGTGCGAGAACGCGCCTGTATTAATTCTAGATGAAGCTACAAGTTCAATTGATACTAGAACCGAAGCTCTAGTTCAAAAGGGAATGGATAGTCTTATGCAAGGCCGCACGGTGTTTGTAATAGCGCATAGACTTTCAACTGTTCAGAATTCTGATGTTATTATGGTTCTTGACAAGGGAAGGATAATTGAACGTGGAACGCATAATGAGCTTATTGCTGCTAAAGGTATATATAATGCGTTATATACCGGAGCTTTTGAGCTAGAATGAGCTAATGTTCTATAAAAGTGCCTTTGATTTGACTTTTAATATAAAAATGATATATAATTATTAGAAAATTTATATAATATTTAGTTTTTTATGCCAAAAAAAATATTAATCAAATTAATTCAATCGGATTATAATAAGCTCTTTGGAGCACTTGATAAGAATATAAAACATTTCGTTAAATGCACGGAATGTAACTTCTCTCCGGAGGAAGAAGGCATAAGTATAACCGGGGAGCAAGAGGCAGTTGATAAAGCGGAAAAGCTAGTTAATCTTCTATTAAGTCTTTCAAGAAAAGGCGAGAAGATAGACGGTCTTGTTATCCACAGATTATTTAAAATGCTCGATGAAGCTGACGCTGACGAGATTATTGATTTATACCAAGATGTTGTAGCGATTACAGCAAAAGGTAAGAAGATAACCCCAAAAACAATTAATCAAAAAAGATATTGCAGAGCGCTTAAAAATACTCCGGTGGTTATTTGCACCGGACCTGCAGGCACAGGAAAAACATATCTTGCTGTAGCGATTGCTTCTGACTTTTACAAAAAAGGTTTAGTAGACAAAATCATTTTATCTAGACCTGCAGTCGAAGCAGGTGAAAAGCTTGGTTTTCTTCCCGGTGATATGCAAATGAAGGTTGATCCTTATCTTCGCCCCTTATATGACGCTTTAGAAGAGATGTTCGGGGTAGAAAGGTATACTGAACTAATTGAAAAAGGCGTTATTGAGGTCGCTCCACTAGCATTTATGAGAGGTAGAACTCTTTCAAGAGCATTTGTGGTACTAGACGAAGCTCAAAATACTACAAAAGAGCAAATGAAAATGTTTCTAACTAGGTTCGGTGAAGGCTCAAGAGTTGTAGTAAACGGAGATACAACTCAAATAGATTTAGACCGCGATGGAAGCAGCGGACTTATTGAAGCTTCTAGAATCCTTAAGAATATTGATGGTATTACTGTGCTGCATCTAGACGAAGATGATGTTGTTAGGCACGAAATAGTTCAAAGAATAGTTGAGGCTTATAGCAATAATAATAAATAAATTATGGCAGTAAAGAAGAATAAAAGTGAAGATTTGTTGATGCCCATAGTATCTACTATAGCAACTGCAGCTCTTATGATTGGAGCTACACTTGCCAAGTATTATCTTATAGGCTCAAAAATAGAAGTTGACTACCTTTTAGCCGTACTATTTGTAGTAGTTATGGTAGTCGTATTTGTAGGTGGCATCTTCTTATATTCATTTGTATCGGGGTCTGAGCAATCCTCTTCACCGAGGTTTTATGCTACGTTTATGGCAATTTTTGCCGTCACATTTATAAGTGACATATTCTTAAGCTCTATCAGCCCGCTTTTAATTGCTCCTGGCTTTATGGCAGTAGCTTATGCATATATTTCTCGCAGCAAAAAAGATATTTTCATTTTCAATTTTGCTCAAACAACTTTAGTATTCTTTATTTGCTATTATGAGTATCTATTTACTCCAGGATACAATATGTTTATGGCAATAGGGGACCCTGATTCTTATCTTCTATTACTTTTACTTGTATCGATTGTTTCAATTGCTGCCGGATCATTCATTTCAATGGCATATAACTTCAAACCGAAAAGAACAAGCTACTTAAGAGCAGGTCTACTTACAACGTTCTTCTCAATTGCTCTTTATGCTCTAATTTCGCTTTTATTTGAAACTAGGTCAGAGTTGCTGCTTCTTTCTTGGGTATTTGCTATTGGCGCTGTAATGCCTATTCTTTTCTCGCTTTTAATTCTTCCTTTTGCTGAACATATATTCAATCTTGTTACGGACTTTAGACTTATCGAATACACGGATACAAACCATCCGCTTATAAAAAAACTTATTCGAGAAGCGCCTGGAACGTATAACCATTCTCTTGGTGTAGCTAACTTTGCGCAGATGTGCGCTACTGCAATTGGAGAGAACCCGTATATGGCGATGGCATGCGCATACTTCCACGATGTAGGAAAGCTTCATCAGCCTTCATTCTTTACTGAAAA
>JAGCYK010000089.1 GCA_017960845.1 Clostridia bacterium
AAAAGAAATGAGAAAAGAAGAAGAGCTTATTATGAGCAGTTTAGGTATTGAAAGATGAAATCAGGTTTTATAGGGATAATCGGCGAGCCAAATGTAGGCAAAAGCAGTTTGATGAATAGGCTGATAGGAGAAAAAATATCTATTGTCAGTCCTAAGCCTCAGACTACAAGAGACGCTATAAGAGGTATTCTTACGACTGATGAGTACCAAATGATTTTTATAGACACTCCGGGTCTACTAACTCCGAAAACTGAGCTTGGAAGATATATGTCTAAAGAGACGGATTCCGGTGTAAAGGACGTTGATGTTCTAGTTATAGTAATCGACGGTAATAAAAGACTATCTGATAAAAACATCGCTTTAATAGAAAAAAAGCTTAAAAACAATTTAACTCCCACGTATCTTGTCATAAATAAAACTGATGAAGCTGGATTTGAAAGAATTTATCCGCTTCTAAATAGATTAAGTTATTTACTTACAAAAGACGGGGATAGAGAAGCCTTAAAGGAAATCATTCCTACATCTTGTAAAAATGGTAGCAATATTGATGTTCTGAGAAATTATCTTGTTAGCGAGCTAAAAGACGATATTATGTATTATCCCGAAGGCGATCTTACCGATAGATCTTTGAGATTTGTTTGCGGGGAAATTATAAGAGAAAAAGCACTTCTATATTTGCAAGACGAAGTACCTCACGGAATCGGTCTTATAATTAATAAATTTGATGAAAAACAATCTTCGGTTCTTGTTGAGGCGGATATTGTTTGCGAAAAAGAATCACATAAAAGGATTATAATAGGCGAAAACGGACAAATGATTAAACAAATTGGCGAGCAGTCGAGACTTGCAATTATGCGCAAAGTCGATAAGAACGTTTATCTTAATTTATTTGTTAAAGTCAGAGTGGGCTGGAGAAACAAAAAGAACTTTTTGAGCGATTTGGGATATGAGGGTTAATATCATTGTCAAAAGATGTCTCTACAATCGGTATAGTTACTAAAGCAGATAATTACGGAGAGTATGACAAGCTTTTAAGAATTCTTACTCCAGATTTAGGACTTATTACAGTCAAAGCAAAAAGTGTAAGAAAAGAAAAAGCAAAACTAAAGGCTGCCGCAGTTCCATTTGCTTTTTTTGAATATTCTTTAGCCGAGTCGGGGGCATTTTATGTGCTGAAAACCGCCTCTCAGGTAGAAAGTCTTATCGGGGTATCTTATACTCCTGAAAAATATTTGTCTGCATCAGTCGTACTTGAAGCGGCTTCAGTAGCAGGAGCGGATGGCGAGGGAAACAGTTTCGTATATTTGCTTAAAACGTTAAAAAAAATCATTTATTCGGATATAGATTCATTTAGTTTTGCCATAAATTATATTTATTATTTATTAAAAAATCACGGGTTTGTTATTGCAAATAAGACTAATATAGAGTACAATATTGAAGTTGATAGACAAGAAGCGTTAGGCCCTTCATCTGTCACTAGAATAAAATTAAGGAATTTAGTTATCCAATTTGGTAATTGTTTCGGTACACATATTAAATCAAGCGAACTTCTCTGATTAACGGGGGAGTTTTTGATTTTTTCTTAAAATATACAAGATAATCATTATTCTGTAAAAGGAGTAGAAATGAAAAAATACGTTTATAAATTTGAAGAAGGCAATGGAAGCATGAGAGAACTTCTTGGCGGCAAAGGTGCAAATCTCGCCGAGATGACGGTCCTTGGACTTCCTGTTCCTCCCGGATTTACTATCACGACTGAAGCGTGCACACAGTATTACGAGGATGGAAAAATCATCAATAGAGATATTGAAAAGCAGATTTTTGACGAACTTGCCGCATTGGAAGAAAAAATGGGCAAGAAACTAGGTGATGAAAAAGATCCTTTATTAGTATCCGTTAGAAGCGGGGCCAGAGCATCTATGCCCGGAATGATGGACACGATACTTAATCTCGGACTAAACGATAAATCAGTTGAAGGTCTTGCTGAAAAAACAGGCAATTCGAGATTCGCATATGACTCTTATCGTCGTTTCATTCAAATGTTTTCTGACGTTGTTATGTGTCAGGACAAGACGGTTTACGAAAAGATTCTGACTGACATAAAGAACAAAAAGAACTATACCTCTGACACCGATTTAACAACGGATGATTTGAAGGAAATCGTAAATCTTTTCAAGGATTTATATAAGAAGAACCAAAATGAAGATTTCCCTCAGGTTCCCAGAGTTCAGCTTCTTGAAGCAGCTAAGGCGGTTTTCCGTAGCTGGGATAACCCGAGAGCAAACACATATAGAAGAATGAACGATATCCCTTACAGCTGGGGAACAGCGGTAAACGTTCAAAGCATGGTATTCGGCAATAAAGGCAACACTTCCGGAACAGGCGTAGCATTTACTAGAAATCCTGCCACAGGAGAAAAGGGACTAATGGGCGAATATCTTATGAATGCTCAAGGCGAGGATGTCGTTGCAGGAATAAGAACACCTAGCAAGCTCTCTGAACTGGAAAAGCAAAATTCGGATTTATACAATCAGTTTCTTGAAATTGGCATAAAGCTTGAAAACCATTATTGCGATATGCAGGATATGGAGTTTACCATTGAAGAAGGAAAGCTCTATATGCTTCAGACAAGAAACGGAAAGAGAACGGCTAAAGCTGCTTTGAAAATAGCTGTAGATCTTGTTAAAGAAGGCTTGATTGACAAAAAACAAGCTGTTGCAATGATTGATCCGAGGTCACTTGACGCTTTGCTTCATCCCGTATTCGATCCTGAAGGCATTAAGAATGTGAGATCTTTTGCGCTTGGCCTTCCCGCATCTCCGGGAGCGGCTTGCGGAAAAATTGCCTTTACCGCAGAAGAAGCCGTTAAAAGACATGAAAACGGAGAAAAAGTCATACTCGTTAGAAATGAAACGAGCCCGGAAGATATAGACGGGATGAACTCTTCAGAAGGCATTCTTACCGCATTCGGAGGAATGACTTCTCATGCGGCAGTTGTTGCAAGAGGAATGGGCGTTTGCTGCGTAGCAGGATGCTCACAGCTTAGCGTTGACGAAGAAAAACGAGAAATTACACTCGCCGGAGCTAAATTCGGGCCTGATGACTGGCTGTCACTTGACGGAAGCACCGGTAAAATCTATAACGTTAAACTGCCGACTAAAGAAGCTGAGATTACAGGAGACTTCAATACTATAATGTCCTGGGCAGACGAGTTTAGAGCATTAAAAATTAGAACTAATGCAGATACTCCTAAAGATGCTCTTCAAGCAGTTAAGTTCGGAGCAGAGGGAATAGGACTATGCAGAACTGAACATATGTTCTTTGATCCCGAAAGAATTCCTGCAATTAGAGAAATGATTGTTTCCAAAACTGTAGAGGAAAGAGAAGTGGCGCTTGCAAAACTTCTTCCTATGCAAAAGAGTGACTTCAAAGCAATGTTTAAGGCACTTGAAGGTCGTCCGATGACAGTCAGATTCCTTGATCCGCCTCTTCACGAGTTCGTTCCTCATGATGATGCTGAAATAGGCGATCTTGCTGCTACAATGGGCCTTACATTCAAAGAGTTAAAGGCTACAATTGATGGCTTGCATGAATTCAATCCTATGATGGGACATCGCGGATGCAGACTTAGCGTTACTTATCCCGAGATTGCGAAAATGCAGACCAGAGCTGTAATAGAAGCAGCGCTTGAAGTAAGAAAAGAGAATGGCTATGACATAGTTCCTGAAATTATGATTCCCCTTGTTGGAGATGTTAAAGAATTAAAGTATGTAAAAGATATTGTTTGCTCTACTGCTGACGAGATTATCCTTCAAAGCAAATCCAAAATGAAATATATGGTCGGAACTATGATAGAAATTCCAAGAGCGGCTGTTACTGCTGATAGTATAGCAGAAGAGGCTGAATTCTTCTCATTCGGAACCAATGATTTAACACAGATGACTTTTGGTTTTTCCAGAGACGATGCAGGTAAGTTCTTACCGGATTATTATGCTAAAAAGATTTACGAAGCAGATCCTTTTTCAAGGATAGATACGGAGGGAGTGGGCGAGCTTATAAAGATAGCGGTTCAAAAAGGTAGATTTGAGCGCCCGGATATAAAACTTGGAGTTTGCGGCGAACACGGAGGAGACCCTTTTAGTATTGACTTTTTCCATTCGGTTGGGCTTACTTATGTTTCATGCTCTCCTTATAGAGTTCCTATTGCAAGACTTGCTGCTGCTCAGGCTAATATAAAGGATCCTAGAGATTTGGGTGAGAAACTTGGAAAAGCATTTTCTGATCTCGGTAAAGGTATTAAAAACCTATTCAAAAAGAACAAATAAAGTAATAACCATATAATAAATTTATAGTTTTTAGAGCTCGTTTCGAAAGATGCGGGC
>JAGCYK010000090.1 GCA_017960845.1 Clostridia bacterium
TCTGGCCGGCTACTGCGATACCGGCACGGTGGAAATAATGAAGGCCGGCAGCGTGTCCATAACGGACAACGGCCGGGGAATTCCGGTAGACAAAAAGACCATCATTAAAGACGGCAAGCAGACCGAGGTCAGCGCTGTAGAAGTAGTACTGACGCACCTTCATGCGGGAGGAAAGTTCGGCGGCGGAGGGTATACGGTTTCCGGAGGCCTTCATGGCGTGGGCGTAACGGTAGTTAACGCACTGTCGGAGTCGCTCGAAGCTGAGGTTAGAAGAGACGGCAAGGTATACAAGCAGGTCTTCAACCGCGGCGTACCGCAAAAGGATCTTGAAGTAATAGGTAGGTCCAAAACTACCGGAACCAAAATTTCGTTTATGCCGGATGCGGATATCTTCGAATCAGTAGATTTTAACTATGACACGATTAAAACCAGACTCAGAGAAGTAGCATATCTGAATAAGGGGCTGACGGTTAATCTTATAGATAACCGGCATGGACGTGAGAAAAAGGATACCTTTAAGTTCGACCGCGGAATTATGGATTACGTGGATTATTTGAATCGAGCTAAAAATACACTCTTCCCGGACAGCCTGTATATAGAAAAGAAACTGCGTGACAACGAAGTGGAAATTGCAATGCAGTATAACGACGGCTTCGAAGAGAACATTTATGCTTATGCGAATAACATTAATACCGAAGAGGGCGGAACGCACCTGGTCGGCTTTAAGAATGCAATCACTAAAGTTATAAATGACTATGCGCACGCAAACAATATCCTAAAAGATACAGAAAAACTCTCGGGAGAGGACGTCAGAGAAGGTCTGACGGCCATAATCTCGGTTAAGCTCAAAAATCCTCAGTTCGAAGGCCAGACAAAAACCAAACTCGGCAACTCGGAAATGAGAGGAGTGGTAGAGAAAGTTTTGACTGACGGACTCGGAACGTACTTAGAAGAAAATCCCACGCAGGCCAGAGAGTTAGTTCTAAAAAATATTCAGGCTCAACGCGCACGTGATGCGGCAAGAAAAGCTAGAGACCTCGAAAGAAAGAAAAATCCGCTTGAGTCAGCCAGCCTTCCCGGAAAACTTAGTGACTGCTCGGATAGAGATCCGTCAAAAACAGAGCTCTTTATAGTAGAGGGAGACTCTGCGGGCGGAACAGCGCGTCAGGGTAGAGACAGCCGTTTCCAGGCAATACTCGCTCTTCGCGGTAAAATCCTTAACGTTCAAAAGGTCCGCTATGACAAAGCGCTTGAAAATCAGGAAATTAAAAACCTAATTACAGCGCTTGGTTGCGGAGTGGGCGACTCGTTTGACGAAAGTAAACTTAGATACAATAAGATCATTTGTATGACCGATGCCGACGTAGACGGAGCGCACATCAGAATCTTGCTTTTAACCTTCTTCTATAACTACATGCGTCCTTTGATTGAGCACGGCCACATCTATTCGGCTATGCCGCCTCTTTACAAAATAACGAAGGGAAAGAGAATAGAATACGCATACAGCGATAAAGAGCAGTCAGATCTGCTTGACGAAATGGGCAGGAAAGGGTGCGACGTTCAGCGCTACAAAGGACTCGGAGAAATGAGCCAGGATCAGCTCTGGGAAACGACAATGTCTCCCGAAAAGAGAACGCTCATGAAGATTAATATGGATGACGCGGTAGAAGCCGACGAACTGTTCAGTGTCCTTATGGGCGACCAGCCTGAGCTTAGGCGACAGTTCATTGAAGAGAACGCGACTCTCGTAAAGAATCTGGATATTTAAGGGGGAGATGAAAAATGGCAAAGTATCATGATACAAAACCCAGAGTTCCGGATAAGACAAAGTATTTGGAAGTCGAAATAAACAGCGAAATGAAAACTTCGTTTATAGCCTATGCGATGGCCGTAAACGTTTCAAGAGCAATCCCGGACGTTAGAGACGGCTTAAAGCCCGTTCACCGTAGAATCCTATATTCAATGAACGAACTCGGCCTTACTTCGGATAAGCCCACAAGAAAGTGCGCAAGAATAGTCGGAGACGTTCTCGGTAAATACCACCCCCACGGAGATTCATCCGTTTATGAGGCTTTAGCCCGTCTAGCACAGGATTTTTCGACAAACGAGCCGTTTGTTGACGGACAGGGAAACTTCGGTTCGGTTGACGGAGATAAGCCTGCTGCGATGCGTTACACTGAGGCGCGTCTATCTAAAATAGCCTCGGAAATGCTCCGCGATATAGATAAAGACACCGTTGACTGGAGAGGAAACTTCGATGAAACGCTTCAAGAGCCCGTCGTTCTTCCTTCCCGCATTCCCAATCTTCTCGTTAACGGAAGCGACGGAATTGCAGTCGGAATGGCAACGAGCATTCCTCCGCACAACCTAGGCGAGGTCATTGACGGAGCGGTAGCGCTTATTGACGACCCCGAGATTTCAATCGATGACTTAATGAAAATAGTTCCGGCTCCGGACTTTCCTACCGGCGCACTCATTATGGGCAGACAGAACATTCGCTGTGCATACAGAACCGGAAGGGGCGCAGTTTTAATGCGTGCCCGTGCAGACATCCAGGAATATGCCACAAAAGACGATGGAAGCGGCGGAACGAGGCAGAGAATAGTAATTACGGAAATCCCTTACCAGGTAAATAAATCTCAGCTCATTAAATCTATAAGCGAGCTATATAAAGACAAGAAAGTTGAGGGAATAGCAGACCTTAGAGACGAGTCAGACCGCAGCGGAATGAGAATCGTTATAGAGCTAAAGCGCGATGCTCAGCCTCAGGTTGTACTAAATCTGTTATATAAGCACACGGCTCTGCAAACCTCTATGGGAATAATCTTCCTGGCGCTCGTTAACGGCGAACCAAAGGTTCTGAACTTAAAGGAAATGCTCTATTACTATTTAGAGCATCAAAAGGATGTCATTGTTAGAAGAACAAAGTACGATCTTGAAAAGGCAAAGGAGCGCGAGCATATAGTCGAAGGACTTGTTAAAGCGCTTGCAAATATTGACGACGTCGTGCAAATCATCAGGTCAAGTAAGGATAGGTACGAAGCAAGCGAAAGACTGACAGAAGCTCTGTATTTAACTGACAAGCAGGCCTCTGCTATCCTTGACATGAGACTGGCTAGACTTACAAGTCTTGAAGTTCAGCAGCTTGAAAACGAGCTCGTAGAACTAAAAAATAAGATTGAAGAACTCTCGTCAATTCTTGAAAATCCCGAAAAAGTTCTTGCTATCATTAAGCAGGAGATTCTTGAGATTAAAGAAAAATATGCAACTCCCAGAAAAACTGAGCTTTGCATCGACTACGACGAGATAGATATAGGCGACCTTATTGAAAAAGAAGATGTTGTGGTATCTATGACTCACTTTGGTTACATCAAGCGCCTTCCTCAGACTGAATATAGAACGCAGCATAGAGGCGGAAAAGGAATAACTGCTCATAAGCCAAAAGAAGAGGACTTCGTTGAGAACCTGTTTATTGCAAATACTCATGACGACTTAATGTTCTTTACAAATTTTGGAAAAGTATATTGCATCAAAACTTACGAGATTCCTGAGGCCGAGCGCACAGCTAGAGGGCGCAACATCGTTAATTTGTTGCAGCTTTCAGAAGGCGAAAAGGTTACAGCTATTATTCCTAAAAAGGAAGACTCGCGCGGCAGCATAGTAATGGCGACAAAGAACGCTCTTATAAAGAAGACAGCCCTAAGCGAGTTTGACAGCATTAGACGCGGCGGTAAGATAGCTATTTCGCTTAATGAAGGCGATGAGCTTATAAACGTGGCGTTCACTGGCGGAAGAGATGAAATACTCATCGCTTCATCTTCCGGAAAATGCATTCGCTTTAGCGAGGAAGATGTCCGTCAAATGGGTAGAAACGCAATGGGCGTTAGAGCTATGAGGCTGTCAGGTGACGAGAGACTCGTCGATATGACCGTCGTAACATCGAACTGTCAGGTAGTCACCGTTTCAAGTCTGGGCTACGGCAAGAGATCGGATATAGATGAATACAGACTCCAGTCAAGAGGCGGCAAAGGAATAAAAGCAGGCGTGTTCAATGAAAAGACGGGAAGTCTTGTAAACCTAAAATTAGTTGATCCCGGGGACGATATAATGATTATTGCGGACAACGGAACGATTATTAGAATGAAGGCGAGCGAGATTTCAAAGATTAGCCGTGACACTCGTGGCGTTAGAATGATGAGAATGAAAGGCCAGGGCGAAGTTGTATGCGTATGCAAGGCTCAACCTTACGAAGAGGAAGAAGACGGCGAGGGCGAGTCAGAATAATAAATAATAAAAAGTAATAAACGGGAGCTAGTTTGAAAAAGCTGGCCCCGTTTTTATTTATAACGAGAAAGTGAATAATTTTTTTGAATAATGGCGAAAAGTGCCAAAAAAAGGACGATTTCGCCAAGATGAAGCCAAATATGCACTAGTCAACTAAAAGTAGACTAATCTTCCTCCCATTTGTAACCATTTATTTCAGTAAATTGTTTTGGTGTAAGGTAATTTAAAGAATAACATGGTCGTTCTTCATTAAAGAATTTGATGTATCTTTTGATGCAATCAATAGGGTTGTCATCTTCTTTAATTTTAAAGTCATTGAATAACTCTTCTTTAAGCCATCCATTTATTGCTTCCATTGCTCCGTTATCTGTTGGTGTGCCTGCACGCGACATAGAATGTGTGATATTATATAAAGGAAGGACTTCGTTAAAAGCCTTTGAAGAATATACTGAGCCTTGATCTGTGTGCAAAATGGTTTTAAGGCCAGTGTATTCTTTTTTCTTTTTGGCTAATTGTTCCAATCCTGTAATATATGGTTTAGAGCAGCCGCGCGTAGTTGTAGCGTCAAAAGCAATAAGGCGTTCGTTCCATAAATCCATATAGAGGGTTAATTCATAATATTGGTTTTGACACCAAAAAGCAGTCATATCTGAAGCAACTACTTCAAATGGTCTATTAACGGCTAAATCGGCCATTAATAGGTTTGGGAATAATTTATTTTTTTCTCCGGGCTTTTTAAATCTACATCTTTTAGATATACTGCGTATTCCAGCAAAAAAGCAGCACCTTTGGGCATAATTGTCTGACATAATTAAGCCTGTATCTAGCTTTATTTTAGCGTTTAACCAACGGTAACCATGTGTTGGATATTTATTATGGTATTCGCTAAATAGGGCGATATTAGCGGCTCTTTGTTTCTGTTTTTCTGACGGGTTATTCATATTCTTTCTCCATTTGTAAAAGCCAGATCTACTAACGCTCATGATTCTGCATAAGCGATCGATAGAATAGCTTTAAGCTAATTTGTACACTATTTCGTATTCGCTTCTAATAAATTGATGTATTCCTTTTCCTGACCACCTCCTTTCACGGCATAACCTTTTTTTGCTCGTTCTACATCCACTCTTGCCTTAATAACTTCGTCTATTAATTGTTCCTTGGTTAATTTGTTTAAGTTTTCAACTGTAGAACTTTCTGTTGGAACGTTAATGGATTCCATATATTCTTTTGCATAGTTCTTAACTGTTGTAATTGATAGATCATACGTATACATAGCATCTCTTGCAGATATTTCATTAATATATACGCGTCTACCAATTTCTAAACGTTGTTCCTTGTCGTAAGTCATGTGTCCTCCTATTTTTAAAGTTGTCTTCGATTTATTAACAGTGCGTCTTCCCCTAGGGGAAGATGTCTACTATCTTTATTATATAGTCTAGATATGTGTGTTGTTTGTCTATCTAAAAGTTTTGACTGTCTACTTTATTAATAGCACAACAGAGCAGCATAGCAGTTGTTTCAAAAATATATAGAACAATTAGAGAAAAATATTGATTTTCGCCTCCAAATTGTTTAAAATGCAAATTGGAGGTGAAAATTATGGTTTTAACAACTTCAATGCTGTTGGATCAACTGAAGGAATACGGAGATCCAGCTGGCAAGATATTGCGCATGAAGCGCGAAGGCGAATTGTTTCAACTTACTCGTGGCATTTATGAAACCGACAAGAATGTATCTGGCTACTGTCTTGCCGGTGCAATCTTCGGGCCGTCCTATCTGTCGTTCGACTACGCTCTGTCGGTTTACGGATTGATACCGGAGGCCGTCTATACGTTCACTTCCGCCACATTCGATAAAAAGAAGGTTAGAGAACAAGAGAACCACTTTGGGCGATTCACTTATCGCGATGTGCCGTCACAGGCATATCCGTTCGGAATTGTTATCAAGGAAGAAAACGAATACGTTTATCAAATGGCAACACCGGAAAAGGCGCTGTGCGACAAGCTCTACACCATGCCGCCCGTGACCAGCCAAAAGGAGATCGAAAGAATGCTGTTCGAGGATCTGCGCATTGACAGAACAGAATTCGAAAAGCTGAATGCTGATGAGATTCTACAAATCGGGGATAAGTATCATTGCAACAATCTTAAGTATTTGATGAAGTACCTGCGGAGGAATAACAAATGAATCATGTAATCAATGAAATGTTGAATAAGTATCAGATGGAGGGCCTTTCCGACAAGAAGAACGCGATCAAGGAAATCATGCAGGAGATCGTTTTATGTGGGCTTTCTCGTGCGGGATTTTTTAAAAAGGCGGCGTTTTACGGTGGAACCGCGCTGCGCATTTTCTACGGGTTGGATCGCTTTTCGGAAGACCTGGATTTTTCCTTGATGGTACCGGACGATACTTTTGAACTATCCGAATACTTTCCGACGCTCAAAAAGGAGATTGCTTCTTACGGTTTGAACGTGGAGATTGCCGAGAAGGAGAAAACGAAGGAATCAGCAATTCGTTCTGCGTTTTTGAAGGGCAACACAAAAGAGCATATGCTGTTATTCTATGCCTCCGATCCTACTGCAAGCGCAATTGCGGGGCATGAAACAATCAAGATCAAATTTGAAGTTGACACCAATCCTCCCGCAGGAGCGACGTTCGAGCACAAATATCGCCTGTTACCTGCGCCGTATGAAATAACGCTGTACGATATGCCGTCGCTGTTCGCGGGAAAGGCGCATGCGGTGATCTGCCGTGCATGGAAAAGCCGCGTCAAGGGCAGAGATCTCTATGACTACGTGTTTTATCTGTCTCGCGGAGCCGCGCTTAATACCGAACACTTAAAAGCGCGGTTGGTGCAATCAAATGCGTGGAAAGCAGACGATGCCTTTACTGTTGCTGATGTAAAGAAGCTACTCTGTGCTCGTTTTGATACGATCGATTATGCGCAAGCAAAAGAGGACATCAGCCCTTTCATCAAGGACAAAGTCGCGCTAGATCTGTGGAGCGCGGACTTCTTCAAACAGATTACAGATGGGTTGAAAGCATAGTTTTGGACATTGTTGCCGCAATTCGTGGCGTTGACGATTATGAGAAAAACAGAAATAACTGGAAATATCTGAAGAACAAGCTGAAAAAGGAAGGCAGTCAAGTGGTTAGTGGCACTACCCAGTTGATAATAGCGGCACCTGATGGAAAAAGCAAAAAAAAAGCGTATTCGTTATTTGACAGTCCGTTACTCAATGAAGTTGAAATTGGTACAGTGAAATGACGGCAACAGATACACTCCTTCTTGCCTTGATTTCGGTACGTTTGTATGCTCTTATACAAAGAATAAAGAGGACATTTTGTGTTAATTTGCAAGATGTCTTTTTTTATTGTGTCATTCGCAACATATATGCAATACCTTTCTTAATATAGTATTTCTAACTATTAATAATTATAAAACTATTGACCTTGCGGGTTAAATATGTTATAATAGCAGTGCTGGACAGAAAGGAGGGTTATGCTATGGCATTTTATGAGTATTTAGTGGAATCATTCGGATATAATGAACCGATTATGATGAATGAAATCGCATTTAAAAAGTATTCAAAACCGTGGATCAGCAAAGAGCTGGCAGATTTATGCGCCTGTGGAAAGATTATTCGATTTGAAAAAGGTGTCTATTACGTGCCGAAAATGACAGCATTAGGTCCCTCAAAACTGAATCCGCAAAAGATAATTGAAAAAAGATCTATTGCAGCTGGCGATGGGCGAAACGGTTACTATTCCGGCGCTACATTTTTGAATCTGACAGGACTTTCCACACAAGTGCCGAATATTGTAGAGATCTATACCAACGCTGAAACCGCAAAGGTCAGAGAAATAGCTGTTGGACAAATCAAAGTTCTTCTTCGTCGCGCCAGAACGCCGATTACGAAGAACAATGTTGCCGTACAAAGTTTCCTTGAACTTATGAATTCGGTTTCTTCGTCTTTCTTCGACAATGAAAGAAGGCGCATCACATCAGAGTATATCCGCCAAAATGGCATTTCTAGGAAAGATATTACGAAATATGCAAGCGTGTTTCCTGATAAAGCCATGCGTACACTTGTAGAAAGCGAGCTGATTTACGATGTTACACAATGACAAAGCCCTATTTGAACGAGCTGTGCTTGACACGTTCGAAAAATATGGTATTGTGCCGGTCATCATCGAAAAGGATTATTACGTAACCTTGTTTTTGCGTGAAATCGTAAAACGCCAGCCGAAAATCATTTTCAAAGGCGGCACGTCACTTTCAAAGTGCTACCATCTTATCAACCGCTTTTCCGAAGATATCGATCTGAATATGAAATCTTGTTTGCAGGAGATTGTGGATATGGATATTTACAAAAAGGATTTCGAATCCATCACGATCCCCTTGATATTTGAAACGATCAGTTATGATGAAGTAAAGTCGAGTCTTCAAAAGGTAATTGATACTGGATTGTTTGAATAAATGATTACTGCGCTTTCCTATAGGTTAGCGCTGTTTTCATTTTTATCCTAACTAGCATTCCATTGATATTACCACTCCATTCTATTATAATTTAACGGGGAGGGGCCAAGGATAATGAAACTGGCATTAAAGATTATCTTTTCTATTATAGGCGGGCTGCTTTTACTTACCTTGATTGCGGTAATCGTCATCGGAATCAATATTTACGACGAAACGGATAATTCTTCGCCCGAAATCGTTTCAAGCGAAAAAGTCATAGGAGAGGTCCTAAGCGAATATATGACTGAAGCTCTCAGCGATAGCGCCGCATCGCACAAAGTCTCTTTTACTATGAGCGAAGAGGAAACGAATTATCTGTTAAATGCAATAAGAAAAGAGATTTCTATTCCGCTAGTTAACTTAAGAGCAATGTATGCCGTATATAACGAGGATTCAACAGTCA
>JAGCYK010000091.1 GCA_017960845.1 Clostridia bacterium
AAAGAGGTTACGCCCTCAAGAGAGCTCTTTAGCTCCGCTTCAAGTAGAGGCGCGGTAGTTGTATCAAGTCTTCCCTCAAGTGACACGACAAGAGTGTTTCCATCGCTGTTTTTATCAATATTCAGCATAGTATATTCCTCCAATACATTTGTTGTTTTTTGTTTATTATATTCTTTATTAATAAAACTGAATCCTAGTTTATTATTAGCCAAGTACGCGCTCTAGGAAGCGCTTCAGCCCAGTAGGGTAAGGAGCATCACTAGAAAGGTTTGTGTCTCCTAATTGAACGAGTTTGTTTTTTCCATGGTAATCGCTCCCGGCGGTGACATAAAGTCCAAACTTTTCGGCAAAAGAGAGAATCTCTTCTTCAAGCTTGGGCGTAAAGCCCGAATAGAATGCTTCCACGCCTTCAAGGCCAAACGAGATTAGCCGCCTTAAGCGAAGTTCCATTTCGCTAGATAGAATTAGCTCGTCGCCGCGCCCATAAGAGGGGTGAGCTAACACCGGAACGCCTCCGGCAGCTAGGATTCCTTTTATAGCCTGCTCAGGGCGGACATATTCGCTTCCGGCATGGAATTTGTCTACGTATGTTTGAATAGCTATCTCTTTAGAAGGGGCGTAGCCGTATTTAACCATTAAGTTTCCAATATGTGGCTTGCCAGGGTTATCTAGCTTATATAGCGCTGATAAGTCTTCATCCGAAAAGGAAAAACCATATTCTTTTTTAAGGAAATCAATTCTCTTTTTTAGCTTGCTTATGCGGTAAGTATGGCCGGTATCGATAACTTCTTTGATAGCATCTGACTGTGGGTCATAGCCATAGCCAAGGATGTGATACTTTCCATTTTCGTCTTTGCAGGAAAACTCCACTCCGGGAATAAAGGATAGGCCCGCTTCTTTAAGAAGGCTCCTAACCACTATGCAGCCTTTTATAGCATCGTGGTCAGTAATAGAGAACATATCTATTCCGGCGGCTTTTACGCGTTGAATTATTTCCTCCGGAGAGTCCGTTCCATCCGAAACGGTAGTGTGCATATGCAAATCTATTTTTTTCGGATAGCTAATCATACAAAAAACTTCTTCATCGTCAGGATGTTTTGTCCGTCAAGGTATACGTAGTTAACTTCATCCATTATTTTCTTTGTCATAAAGATTCCAAGTCCGCCGATTTCGCGGTCATTAGCCGAAAGCATTATGTCGGGGTCAGGCTTCTTTGTGGGGTCAAACGGCTTTCCTTCGTCAATAAGCGTAATTGTAATGCTCTTAGGGTTACTTAATGGCTCAACCCGGATTATGGTTTTTCCATGCCCTGGGTAATAAGCATAATTTGCAATATTAACGAAGATTTCTTCCACGGCAACGTTAATCTGCATTTGAGTTTTCGGCGAGCAGTCAAGCTCTTCTAAGTGCTTCTCCATAAAAGAGAGAACTAATGGAAGGTTATCGTTCGCAGCTTCAATTTCAAACTCGTTTCTTGTAAAGAGAAGGGAGTCGGTTCTACTAAGAAGTTCTATAAGCTCTTTAGTCCAGTGCTCTATCTCTACTTTGCCGGTTTCGGATTCCAGTCCGCCCCTACGAATGGAGCGGCGTAGAAGGCGGGTGTAGCCTATAATCCTAGCCTTATCTTCAACTTTTCGTATTATTTCTTCCTTATCCGTTCCAAGATAAGCAGCAAGAGAAGCTCTCCAAAAAGCATTTCCGGTTTCAAAGTTAAAGCCCTGGAACTTCTTTATAATCTCATGGTTAAGTTCTGAAAAGCCAATGAAGGCATTAAAGATGGAAGCTAGCTCAAATACCGGGTGGCCTACAGCAAGCGTATCCATGTCTATAAGTAATACTTCATCGCTTTGAAGCTCAAGATTCTTAGTGTGGTAATCTCCATGTATCATATGGTCGTCGTGCGGAACCGCTTCAACTAGGGCAAGCAGTTTGTCACCTGACTCTTTTGGCAAATAGTCCTTCATAAAGCGTGCCCAGGATACAACTGTTTCTTTCATGTCAGGAAGCTTTCCTTTAGGCACAACAGTCGAATGGATCTTTTTAAGCATTTCGACATATTCTTTTACGCACCAGTCGAACCTATCCGGCTCGGTCGAAAGAATCTTTGAAAAGGAGCGCGCGTTAAGAAGTTCGAACACCGAGCCGTAGCTCTGTCCGACTTTAACGACATCGTAAGAAATAGCGGTAGGGATTCCGAGAATGAGCGCTAGTTTTGCTACTTCGCGCTCGTGCTGAATGTCAGCGAGCGCATCGGCGTTGTTATATACTTTTACAACGTTGTCTTTGTCAATGCGGTAAATCGTTCCGTTTGCTCCGCGCCCAATTTCCTCGCAGCCTTCAATAGATACAACCCGATATGCTTTTTCTACCGGCATCATTTCGGTAAAGCCAGTCATATCAAGGATGTCGTAAACTTCGGTGCTTACATTGATAAGGCGAAGATTTGAATTGTTCTTCTTGAGCCTAAGGATAACTCTAAGCCCAGCACTTGAAATATATTCAAGATTCTCCATATCGATCACAACTGCAGCGCTCGATCTTTCAGGCACAGCGGCTGTTGCTTCACTCTCAATGTCACGCGCATTGTTCGAGTCTATTCTTCCAGATAGGGCGATTGTTATCTCGCCATTTGCCTTAGTTATACTAATTTCCTTCATTGTTTCCCTCCCGTAAATTCAAAAGCCAGCATCGTTAGATCATCGAACTGCTCTGCATTTTTAACAAAGCCGTCAACGGACTGACGTATATTTTTAAGTAGCTCAGTAGGTGATGAGTCTTTATTTTCATTTAATGTCGAAAGCATGCGCTCTACGCCGAATAGTTCGCTTTGAGCATTTGTAGCTTCTGGCACTCCGTCTGTATATAAGAATAACTTTGCTCCGGGCTTCATGGTCAGTTCGTACTCTTTATATACCGAGCCTTCCATTCCACCGATTACAAAGCCGTGCTTATCTTTAATCACTTCGAAGTCCCCGCCCGGCTGCATAACTACCGGATACTCGTGTCCGGCATTTGCCGCTGTCAGTTTTCCGGTGGATATTTCAAAAATGCCAAGCCAAACCGTAACGAACATCTCTTCGCGGTTGTTTGAGCAGATTGCTTCATTTGTGTCTCTTAGAATCTGGGCAGGACTTTTTCCAATCATAGCGTTATTTGCTAGGATTATTTTTGACGCCATCATAAACAGCGCCGCCGGCACTCCTTTACCGGACACGTCCGCAATAAGCATACACAGGTGATCGCTGTCAACTAGGAAGAAGTCATAGAAATCGCCCCCGATTTCTTTTGTAGGGTCCATAGAAGCGTATATATCAAACTCGGGCCGCTCGGGGAAAGCCGGGTAAATGTTTGGCAGCATATCCGCCTGAATATTAGAAGCAAGAGTCAAATCGGATTCTATTCTAGAGTTTTCAATTTTTTGTTTTTCGTATTGAGAATTAAGGTCTTGTATTATAACTCCAAACATGTAAACAGAAGCGCCTACTGTTGCGAAGATTATAAACTGGATTCCGGTAAAGGGGATCTGCAGAATAATTGCTACTACCGGAGCTATTATGTAATTCCAAAATGCAAAACTGAGTTTGCCGTCTATGTTTTTTCTATAGCGAATAAGTAGAACCACATCTATAACGAGCATAATTACCGGACAAAGGTTAGATAATAGATATCCATCTCCTCGGAAGTACGAGTTGCTCTCGTTAAAGTAGTAGAGGAAATCAAACGGCCAGCACACGATTGCAATGAGAGTATGCGCAACAAGAAGAGCTAAGAGCGTAATCTCAATCGCTTTCATAGTTCTAGCAGGGTTTGCAGCTACGTACATTAGTAGAGACATTAGATATGCCATAAAGCCGGCCGAAACTATTTCCACAAAAGTTACGATGTATAGACCGATTCGAATTGACTCTCCTTCGATGCCGTCCATAAGCTGGCGGGCAAGGTGGGATGAGATGTATAGCAGTATTAATAGGAACAATAACCTAAAGTATTGTCTAACATCCTTTGCAATATGTTTCGATGCGGATATTTGCAGTAAACATAGTGAGCACACGCCTATTCCGGCAGCAATGAATAATAGATTGATGAGGTTAACTGTTGTGACGCTAAAGACCATATTTGTACTTTCTCCGTTATTATTTAGTGAGCAGGAAGGAGCTAACTAGCAGTTTTTTGTTTTTTGCCAAGATTGAAATACGAAATTTCAGCCCATAAACAATTATAGATTTATTTTAATATATATTCTTTAAGGCTGCAAGAGTTTATAAAAATATTCATGCCCACTTTTTGCTATAGTTAATGTGAAAAATTGCTTAAAAAAGTAAATTGGTAATGTGGCTTATTTTGCTTGACTATAAGCCTTTTAGCAAATATAATTCAGTTTAGTAAAAATAAACTTTATGTTTAAGTTAAAAAAACCAATTAACGCAAAGGTTTAGAATTACTAAACAATCATTTAGAGAGGATAATTATGAATCTCGGAGAAAAAATAAGGGATTTAAGACTAAAAAGCGGGCTGACGCAAGAGGAGCTTGCGGACAGGTGCGAGCTAACCAAGGGATATATCAGCCAGCTTGAAAACGAGTGGACGTCTCCGTCAATTTCTACGCTAACGGATATACTAGGAGTACTCGGAATAACGCTCGGGGATTTCTTTAAAGAAGACGAGATGATTCCGCTGAGATATCAAGCGGATGACTGCTTCGAAAAGGAAAATGACGGCCAGCACATAAAGTGGCTGGTTCCGAGCAACGAAAGATTAATTATGGAACCGATGATGATTACATTGTCGAGCGGGGCAAGTACGGACAGCGACCAGCCGCATAGCGGAGAGGAGTTCGGCTACGTTCTAAGCGGCAAGGTGCTCGTTCAGAGCGGAAACAGAAAAGAAATAATTAAGAAGGGCGAATCGTTCTACTATGACTCGGGCAATCCGCACGTTATTACCAATGTAGGCGATGAGCCGGCTCAGTTTATATGGATAATTGCAGGAGAATAAAAAAATGGCAGTTAAAAACGAAGTTAATTACAAAAATGAAAAGATTATCGAGATAGCGAACATCACGAAAGTATTCGGCAACGTTACGGTTGTTGACAACATTTCGCTTGCTATCAACCGCGGAGAGTTCGTTACTTTGCTCGGACCTTCCGGCTGCGGAAAGACAACGCTTCTCAGAATGATCGGTGGTTTTGAGACACCTACGTCCGGAACAATCACTCTTGAAGGAAAGGAGCTAACATCCATTCCTCCCGAAAAGCGTCCCATCAATACTGTATTCCAAAAATACGCGCTTTTTCCTCATTACAACGTTTTCAATAACGTTGCATACGGACTGAAAAATCAGCTTGTTCCAAACGGCGAAAGGGTTAACAAAGACGGAAGCACAAAACAGCTTTACCGCCATTACACCAAAAAAGAGATAGAAGAAAAAGTTAACCGCGCGCTCAAAGTAGTAGGACTCGAAGATTATGGCTACAGAAGCACGAACACCCTTTCAGGCGGTCAGCAGCAAAGAGTAGCAATAGCCCGCGCTATTGTTCTAGAGCCTAAAGTGCTTTTATTAGACGAACCGCTCGGAGCGCTCGACCTAAAAATGAGAAAGGAGATGCAGCTTGAGCTTAAAAGACTTCATGAGCAAATAAAGATAACGTTTATCTACGTAACACATGATCAGGAAGAAGCCCTTACAATGTCTGACACCATCGTTGTCATTAATGACGGAGCGATTCAGCAGGTAGGCACCCCCAAGATGATTTACGACGAGCCTGCAAACGCATTCGTTGCTAACTTCATCGGCGAGAGTAACCTTATTCCCGGAACCATGCCTTCGGATAAGAACGTTACTCTACTTGGCTCAACTATTCCTTGCCTTGACAAAGGCTTTGCTAAGAACGAGCCGGTTGACGTAGTTATTCGCCCCGAAGATATTCAAATCCTAACAAGCACCGATTCTAAAGCTCAGTTCACCGGTACCGTTAAGAGCGAAATCTTCAAAGGAACATACTACGAAATGGAGATTGACGCTAATGGATACGAATTTACAGTTCAGTCCACATCAGGCCATGAGGTAGACGAGCAGGTAGGACTATACGTAGAGCCAAACGGAATACATATAATGAAAAAACTTCGCACCATAAACGAGTTCTACGGCGAGGTAGATAAAGACAATCTCATTTGGATGTGCAAGGGCGACTTCGACCTTATAGTACCCGAAGGCCTTGAAAAGGGAGACAGGGTTAAGATCTCTGTTCCTTTCAATGCGGTAGAGCTTACTGACGATGAAGAGGACGGAGTAATCGGAGCAAACGTAACTCAGTCCATATATAAGGGAACATATTACCAGGTTCAGGTTTATACGGATACGGATGAGGATTTCTTTGTAGATACTCCGTATGAGTGGGATATAAACGATAGAGTAGGTATCAAACTCAATAAAGAGCTTGTCATGGTAGAAAAATACGAGGAGGAAGAAGAGGAATAATGAGCACGGCTGTAAAAACCGAGAAGAAAAAGCCTCGTTTTGTATTTAAGCGCTCGTTCTTTAGCTTTCCGTATATAGCGCTCAATATACTTTTCGTTGTGATTCCTCTCGCGATTCTTCTTGGATATGCTTTTGTTGGTCAGGAAGGTGAGTTTTCAATATCCAACTTTGCTTACTTCTTTTCGCATATCGAGAACATTAAGACAATTCTCTTTTCGCTTTTGATGGCAGCACTTACAACAATTATATGTTTTGTGCTTGCTTATCCTCTTGCGATGTGTCTAGCGGACTCTAAGATTAACAAATCCGCTATACTCGTTCTAATGTTCATTCTTCCTATGTGGGTAAACAGCCTTCTTAGGACTTATGCACTTCAGAACTTCCTTATAGACCTGTTCGGAATGCAGCGCGGCTTTTTAAGCGCACTCATCGGACTTGTATACGATTTCTTTCCCTTTATGCTTTTGCCGCTTTACACGACTCTTTCGAATATGGACAAGAGCTTTGTAGAGGCAAGCTACGATCTCGGAGCAAACAAAGTCATGACCTTTTTAAAGGTAACGCTCCCGCTTTCAGTTCCCGGAATAGTAAGCGGAGTGATGATGGTGTTCATGCCGACTATGTCAACATTCTCGGTAACCGAAATCATGGGAAACACAAACACATACATGATAGGTAGCATGATAAACGAAATGATTAACGGCGGCGACTGGAGCGGAAGCGCGGCATTCAGCTTTGTTCTTCTAATCCTCGTCGGAGTTACGATGGTAATCTCCAACTTCATTACTAAGGGACGCGGAGAAGCAGAAACTGGAGTAGGAGGCATAATATAATGAAAAAAGGTTTTGGTACAATCTTAGCAAGAATATTTATATATGTTATGCTCGCAGTTATGTATGCGCCCATTGCGATTCTAATCATCTTCTCTTTTTCGGGTTCTTCCGGAATAGGAGCTTGGAGTAACTTCGATTTCACAGGCGACCTTTACCTGGATTTATTCCAGGACGCTAGCATACTTGGTGCTGTTGGAAATACATTCCTTATAGCAATAATCTCCAGCATTATCGCCACGATTATAGGCTCGGTCAGCGCAGTCGGCATATATTATCTTCCAAAAAGAATTAAGCCGATCGTAAGCGGAATGAACCAAATCACGGTTGTAAATGCCGAGATAGTTACTGCTGTAGCTTTTATGCTGTTTTTCATTGTCTGCTTCGGGTATATGGACGGCTATCCGGCGCTCATCATCTCTCACACGATGATTACGATTCCTTACGTTATCCTGTCAGTAATGCCTAGGCTGGCCCAGCTTAATCCAAACCTTTACGAAGCAGCTAGAGATTTAGGCTCCGGACCATTCAAGGCCCTAACGAGCGTGCTTCTTCCTCAGATGCTTCCCGGGATTATAAGCGGATTTGTAATGGCGTTCACTCTTTCACTAGATGACTTCGTTATTACATTATTTAATAAAGGCAGCGGAATAGAGACAATCTCGACTCTAATTTATTCTTCGACAAAGCACGGAATAGCTCCTGCGTTTAGAGCGCTTTCAACAATCATCTTTGTAGGCGTGCTTGCGGTGCTAATCGGCATCAATATTTTCCAGGCCAGAGCAAGAAGAAAGGCCATAAAGGGGGCGTGATATGAAAAAGTTTATTAATAACAAAATAATAGTTGCTTTCCTGGTTATGGCACTCGTTCTTCCTTTTGTTACGTTTAGTTTTACAGGCTGCGAGGAAAGAGTTGAAGTACTTAAGATTTTCAACAGCGGTGAGTATATTGCTGACGGTAGCGAAGGCTCAGAAGATGTAGTAGCTAGTTTTGAGAGCTGGTATAAGGAAAAAACGGGAAAGAATATTCGCGTTGAGTACTCCGTTTTCGATACCAATGAAACTATGTACACACAGGTAAACAACAAACATGCTGATTACGATCTGGTTTGTCCTTCTGACTATATGGTTCAAAAAATGCTAAACAACGACCTTCTTCTTCCAATCGGCGGAGAGGATTTCGATGAGATTTGGGCGGACGCGTTTAGCGATGAAGACCCTCTAGACTACGGCCTTGACGAAGACGATGAGATCACGGTTGACGCAATCATGAACGAAAACCTTATGCCGCTTCTTACTGCTTACGACCCGGGCTGGGAAACAGGCGAGTTTTACTCGGTTCCGTATATGTGGGGAACGTTCGGCATTCTTTACGACATCGAAAAAATTAAAGCAATCGGGGGAGAGGACGCTGAAGAGGATATGCAGAGCTGGGAAGCAATCTTTGGAGATAAATACAAGGGACATATATATATGAAAAACAGCGTAAGGGATGCTTACGCCGTAGCCAATATATATAACAGCAGCGATGAGCTTGCACGTCTCAGCGAAAACTTTACTAACTTTGGTGACGCTTACCACGAAAAGCTCTCTGACTGCATGAACTATCCGAACGAAAATACAATCGACGCAGCTGAAAAAACACTGAAAGCTCAAAAGAAGAATTTGTTTGCTTACGAAAGTGACGAAGGAAAGGAAGACCTTTTAACCGGTAAGTCAGACGCAGCGCTATCATTTGTTTGGTCGTGCGACGCAGGCTATGTAATAGGAATGGAAGAGAATCTCAACCTTCGCTATTCGGTTCCTAAAGAGGGCACGAACGTTTGGGTGGACAACTGGTGCATCCCTAAGTACGCAGGGAACGTTACAGCTGCAAAATACTTCATTGCTTTTTGTAACTTGTACAATACTGCTTACGAGAACATGTGGTTTGTCGGAACAACTGTTCCGGTCAGAGCGGTAGCAGAAGACATCAGCATTGAAATCGTTGATCCGTGGTCAGCAGTAGGCGAGGGGGAAGAACTTGAAGATTATCTTTGCTTTGCAGAACTGTTTGAAGAATATGCAGATGAGTGCGACGAAGATGAAACTTGCGAGTGCGAGTGGCATAAGTATGCCAGGATGTACAGCGAGTGTTTGTTCCCGAGCGACGAGACCTTAGAGCGAGCCGCCGTCATGACGGACTTTGACAAATATAACACCGACATCGTTAGAATGTTCATTAGAGTTAAAGCATCGTAAAAATATCAATCTTATACAATTTATCATAAGCTACGCTTTAGGGTTAGACCTAAGGGGTGGCTTTTTTTGCTATAATCTATCATCCAACTTCATGTGTTTGTTTTTTCTAGATTTTTCATAGTCTGAGTCCTCCTTATTTCCCAGACTAAATTCTACACCTTTTTATTTCCCAGACTAAATTCCATTTTAAATTCCACTGTGGAATTAACTTTGGGAATTTACTTAATAAAAATAAAAACAACTTTTTTAAAAATTTTTCAAAATAGTTTGACAAAGCACTTGATTTTCACTTATAATGCTATAGCTTGCGTGATATCGCGTTTTTTACGCACGCGCAAAAATCGCACGAAAGGCGAACGAATCCGGAGGTTACCGCTAGGCTCATCGACTTGGAGGAAGGCGGAGAACTTCGGAGGACGCTTAAAAGGCATTGATCCTATTTCGTGCGGACAAGTCCTGTTTTGTGTAATATCTTAATGATTTATTTCAAACGATAGGGCGGCGGGTTGACGCCCTAAAAAAAGATGATGAAAAAGAAACACACGATAGGGTTGTCAAAAAAAGTCATTATGGAGGATTTATTTAAAAAATGGCAAGTCAGAAAATTCGCATTAAGTTAAAAGCTTACGATCATGCATTGCTTGATCAGAGTGCGCAGAGAATTGTCGAGACTGTTAAAGCGACAGGAACTAAAGTATGCGGACCGATTCCTCTCCCTACCGAAAGAGAAGTAATCACAATTTTAAGAGCGGTTCATAAATACAAGGATTCCCGTGATCAGTTCGAAATTAAGACACACAAGAGATTAATAGACATATACAGTCCGTCTAGCAAGACTGTGGATTCGCTTATGAAACTGGATTTACCCGCAGGCGTGGATATCCAGATTAAGCTGTAATGAGGGCCCAAAAACATGGAAAAAGCAATATTAGGAAAGAAAGTCGGAATGACTCAAATCTTCAACGAGACCGGTCTTGCTGTTCCAGTTACCGTAGTTAAAGCGGGTCCTGTAACAGTAGTGCAAATCAAGACGGTTGAAAAAGACGGTTATAGCGCCGTTAAGGTTGCGTTCGAAGACATCGTAGGAAAAGGAAAACTTGCAAAAGTTAACAAACCCGATGCAGGTCAGTTTATCAAGGCTGGTCTTAAAGAGAGAAGATGCCGCTATCTTCGCGAGCTTAAGTTAGACAACGCAAACTATGAACTCGGCGCAGAGATTAAATGTGACACTTTCGCAGTTGGTGACATGGTAGATGTTACCGGACTTACAAAAGGTCACGGCTTCAGCGGAAACATCAAACGCTGGAATCACCATCGCTTAAAGGAAACTCACGGTGTTGGCCCTGTTCATAGAGAAGTAGGTTCAACCGGTGCTAACTCAACTCCTTCAAAGAAGATTAAAGGATTAAAGAGCCCCGGACAGTTCGGTCACGAGCAGGTAACAATTCAAAACCTTGAGATCGTTAAGGTTGACAGCGAGCGCAATGTGCTCTTAATCCGCGGCGCAGTTCCCGGACCTAAAGGTGCACTTATCACGGTTAAGTCAACCGTTAAGAAATAATAGGGAGGTCGATCAAAATGCCAAACATTAAAGTATTCAATCAAGCAGGCCAAGAAGTAGAAGAGATCAACCTCGACGACGCAGTATTCGGAGCTGAAGTAAACGTTCCCCTTATTCATCAGGTAGCAACCGCTCAGCTTGCAAATCAGCGTCAGGGAACAAAGAGCACTCTTACCCGTACAGAGGTTGCCGGAGGCGGAAGAAAGCCTTGGCGCCAGAAGGGAACAGGTAATGCACGCCAGGGTTCAATCAGAGCTCCCCAGTGGAAGCACGGCGGCGTGGTATTTGCTCCGAAGCCCCGCGATTTTTCTCAGAAAATCAACAAGAGAATGAAGGCTGCCGCTTTTGTAAGCGCAATCAGCTCAAAAGTAGCCGACAATCAGCTTTATATTGTTGATGAAATAAAGACGGAAGGAAAGACAAAGGAGATAGCTGCTATGCTCAGCGCTCTCAAACTTGAAAAGAGAACTCTTTTAGTCCTTTCATCTGGCGATGAGCTCGCAGTAAGAGCATCAAAGAATATTGCCAAGGTTGACACAGTTCAGGCAGACCAGGTTAGCGTTCTTGACCTTATGAACAACACCGATGTGCTTGTAACCAAGGCAGCTGTAAAGCTCATAGAGGAGGCATATAAATAATTATGAACGCATATGACGTAATTATAAAACCCGTGCTTACCGAAAAAGCGTACGACGATATTCCAAACAAGAAGTATTGCTTCTTTGTTCATGTTGACGCAACAAGGACGGATGTAAAAGAGGCTATCGAAACAATCTTCGATGTTAAAGTCGAGAAAGTAAATATAGTCAATGTCAGAGGAAAGGTTAAGAGTGAGCGCGGTACGACAGGACGCACCGCGGCCCGTAAGAAAGCATTCGTGCGACTTACAGATAAGTCCAAGAGCATTCCGTTCTTTGACAGTCTGAATTAAGGAGAGACAAACTATGGCAGTAAAAAGATTTAAGCCGATAACTCCGGGCACGAGATTCAAAACGGTTCCCAGCTTTGAGGAAGTAACCAAGAAAAAGCCCGAAAAGAGCATGCTCGTAGCTATTAGACATACGGCAGGCAAAAACAATTATGGCCGCATCACAGTTCGTCATCACGGCGGCGGCAATAAGACAAAGTATCGTATAATAGACTTCAAGCGCAATAAAGACGACATCCCCGCTAAGGTAAGCGCAATCGAGTACGATCCTAATAGAACCGCATACATAGCACTGCTTGTTTATGCGGATGGAGAAAAGAGATACATCCTCTCTCCCGTAGGACTCAGCGTAGGCGATACCGTTATGAGCGGAGCGAATGCAGATATAAAGGCAGGAAATTCTCTTCCCCTTGAAAACATTCCCGTAGGAACTCTTGTTCACAACATCGAGATGCAGCCCGGCAAAGGCGGACAGATTGCAAAATCTGCCGGAGCAGCTGCCCAGCTTATGGCAAGAGAAGGAAAGTATGCGACACTGAAACTTCCCAGCGGCGAAATGAGATACGTTCTTGCAAGATGCAAGGCAACAGTAGGACAGGTTGGAAACCTTGACCACGAGCTGATTAACCTTGGTAAAGCAGGACGTAAGCGCCACATGGGCAGAAGACCTGAGGTCAGGGGCGTAGTAATGAACCCCAACGATCACCCTCATGGAGGAGGAGAAGGAAAATCTCCTATCGGACGTCCGAGTCCAGTTACACCTTGGGGCAAGCCGACTCTTGGTTATAAGACCAGAAAGAAGAGCAAGTCCAACAAGATGATAGTTAAGAGAATTAATTAGGAGTAAGGCAGATGTCAAGAAGCGTTAAAAAAGGCCCCTATGTAGATAAGAAACTCTACAATAGAATCAAGGCCATGATAGATAAAAACGAAAAGAAGGTCGTTAAGACCTGGTCGAGAAGTTCGACAATCATGCCGGAATTCATCGAATTCACGATAGCTGTTCACGACGGACGTAAGCACGTTCCCGTGTACTGCACAGAAGAAATGGTTGGTCACAAGCTTGGTGAGTTCGCACCCACCCGCACATTCCGCGGACACGGCGCAGACAAAGCTAGTGGCAGATAAGAGGAGCTTAAAAAATGGCAAGTAGAACTAGAGATAAAGCTAAAGCAAGAGTTGAAAGCAAAGATACTCGTCCTTCGGCTACCGCAAAATACATCAGAATCTCTCCTTCAAAGGTTAGAGTGGTAATGGATGTAGTTCGTGGCAAGTCAGTTGTCGAGGCGCTTGCAATTCTCGAGAATCTTCCAAAGGCAGCTTCCGAGCCCCTTATCAAACTCATTTCGAGTGCGGCAGCTAATGCCGAGGATAGAAACTTTGCCGCTAGAGAAGACCTCTTTGTAGCAGAGATTAAGGCTGATGCAGGCCCCATCCTTAAGAGATACCAGCCGGTATCCAAGGGAAGAGCCCATTCCATTATGAAGCGCACCAGTCACTTTACCGTCGTACTTGACGCTAAAAAGAAGGAGGCCTGATTATGGGACAGAAAGTTAATCCTAACGGAGTTAGAGTAGGCGTAATTCAGGGCTGGACAGCCAATTGGTATGCAGATAAGAAAGATTTCGCAAAGAATCTTAAGCAAGACTACGATATCCGCACATTCATTAAGAAGAAGTATTATGCGGACAGCATTTCAAAAGTAGTTATAGAGCGCAGTCAGAACAAAGTAACAGTTAATATCTATACAGGTAAGACCGGCGTTTTAATCGGAGTAAAGGGTGCTGGAGTTGAGCAGATTAGAAAAGAGCTCAAGAAGCTCACAGGCCTACCCGATGTAAAGATAAACATTCGCGAGGTTAAGAAAGTTGACCTTGACGCTACTCTCGTTGCAGAGAATATTGCTTTCCATCTTGAAAAGCGTGAATCATTCCGTCGTACGATGAAAAAGGCAATGAGCAATGTTATGAGAAGCGGCGCGAAGGGAGTAAAGACCATGGTAAGCGGACGTCTTGACGGTGCAGAAATCGCAAGAAGCGAGCATTATCATGAAGGATCCATTCCTCTTCAAACACTCCGCGCAGACATCGATTATGGATTTGCTATCGCAAACACCACATTCGGAGTACTCGGAGTAAAGGTATGGATTTACAAGGGCGAAGTTCTTTCCAAGTCCCGCGAGAAGGAAGGAGGAAACGACAATGTTAATGCCTAAAAGAGTAAAAAGAAGAAGACAGCATCGTGGTAGAATGACCGGAAAGGCAATGCGCGGAAACAAAGTTGCATACGGCGATTTCGGTCTCGTAGCTACCGAGTGCGGCTGGATTACTTCAAGACAGATAGAAGCAGCCCGTGTGGCAATGACAAGATACATTAAGCGTGGCGGACAGGTATGGATTGACATATTCCCCCACAAGCCGGTAACCAAGAAACCTGCGGACACTCGAATGGGCTCCGGAAAAGGTTCACCTGAGTTCTGGGTAGCAGTTGTTAAGCCGGGCAGAGTAATGTTTGAAATGAACGGAATAGCGGAGGAACTCGCTAGAGAAGCACTTCGTCTCGCATCCCACAAACTTCCCGTTAAATGCAAATTCATTCGCAAGGGAGAGCAGATTACGGGCGAAGCACAAGAGGAGGTTAAAGCATAATGAAAGCAAAGCAGATACATGATATGACAGACGCAGAGCTTCAGAACAAGCTTGCCGAATTAAAAAGCGAATTATTCAATCTTCGTTTCAGCCATGCAACACATCAGCTTACAGACCCCATGCAGATCGTTAAGACAAAGCGTGACATTGCAAGAATAAAGACAGTTATGACTGAGCGCGCAAACGCGAAGAAGAATGCGTAAGGAGGTCGTATGGATACATTAGTTAGAAACGAACGTAAAGTAAGAGAAGGTACTGTAGTTAGCGCCAAAATGGAAAAAACCATTGTGGTTGCAGTATACGACAAGGTTAAGCATCCTATTTACAAAAAGACGATGAATAAAACCAAAAAATACAAAGTTCACGATGAACGCAATGAGGCCGGTGAGGGCGATATCGTAGAAATCGAGGAAACCAGACCTCTATCAAAAGACAAATATTTCCGTCTTGTTCGTATCGTGGAGAAGGCTAAATAAGGAGACGAACGATGATACAACCGCAGACATATTTAAAGGTCGCTGACAATAGCGGCGCCAAAGAAATAATGTGCATCCGTGTTCTTGGCGGCTCCTTTAGACGCAGTGGAAATATTGGAGACCAGATTGTTGCTTCAGTTAAGAGCGCAACCCCGGGCGGACAGGTTAAAAAAGGCGATGTTGTCCTTGCAGTAATCGTTCGCAGCCACAAGGGAATAACCCGCGCAGACGGAAGCCACATCAAGTTCGACGATAATGCCGCTGTTATTATAGACAGCCAAAAGCAGCCGAGAGCAACCCGTATATTCGGGCCGATAGCCAGAGAGCTTCGCGAAAAGGATTATATGAAGATCATTTCGCTTGCTCCTGAAGTGTTCTAAGGAGGATTGTGATGAATAAACTTAATGTTAAATCAGGAGATAAAGTCATCGTCCTTACCGGAAAGGACAAAGGCAAAACTGGTAAAATCTTAAGCGTTAACCCCGAGAAGGGAAACGTAAAAGTAGAAGGCGTTAATATCGTTACAAAGCATGTTAAGCCTAGAAATGCAAACCAGCCCGGCGGAATCATGAAAGAGCCTGGAAACATAGACGTTTCAAACGTAATGATCGTTTGCCCGGCATGCGGAAAGCAGACGAGAGTTGCTCATAAGATTGATGAAAACGGAAACAAATCCAGAGTTTGCAAGAAGTGCGGAGCTTCTCTTGACGCTACTAAATCTACCGATAAGAAAGCTAAAAAGAGCGACAGCGCAGTAGAAGAGAAACCCAAAAAGACAGCGAAAAAAGCTGCAAAAGCTTAAAATAACAAGCTAGCAATTAAAAAGTAATTAATAGGTATATAAAACCGGAGGAAACTCAAAGTGGCAGAGACCAATAATAAGCAGTCAGCATCGACCGCAAAGGTCGCTGAACCTGCAGCAAACGGAAGAAACAGACTATTTGCCCGCTACACCTCAGAAATCGTTCCGGTGCTCATGAAAGAGCGCGGATACAAAAACGTTATGCTTGTTCCTAAGATTGACAAGATCGTACTCAACATGCGTCTTGGAGACATTAAGGACAACGCTAAGAGCGTGCAGGCGGCCATAAATGAGCTTATGCAGATTGCCGGACAGAAACCGGTTATTTGCAAGGCTAAAAAGTCAGTTGCAAACTTCAAGGTAAGAGAAGGAATGACAATCGGTGCGAAAGTAACCTTAAGAGGACTTCGCGCATATGAGTTCTTCGACAAGCTCGTATCAATCGCGCTTCCCCGCGTTCGTGACTTCCACGGCGTATCCGGAAAGGCGTTTGACGGAAGAGGTAACTACTCTCTCGGTGTCAAGGAGCATCTTATTTTCCCAGAGATTTCATATGAACTCGTTGAGAAAGTACGCGGTTTCGACGTAGCGGTTATAACCACCGCAAAGACCGACGATGAGGCAAAGGCGCTTCTGACTAAACTCGGAATGCCTTTCAGGAACTAAGGAGAGAATAAAGATGGCTAAAAAGGCAATGAAAAATAAGCAGCAAAGACCTGCAAAATTTTCAACAAGAGCTTATACAAGATGTTCTATTTGCGGCAGACCGCACGCGGTTCTTCGTAAGTACGGCATTTGCAGAATATGCTTCAGAGAACTCGCATCAAAAGGCGAGATTCCCGGAGTAAAGAAATCCAGCTGGTAAGGAGGAGCGAAAAAGTTATGGTTACTACAGATCCTATTGCAGATCTTTTAACAAGAATAAGAAATGCGCTTGTCGCTCGTCACGAAACTGTTGATATTCCGCTTTCTAAGATGAAGAAGTCAATTGCTGACATTCTTTTAGAAGAAGGTTATATCAAGGCAGTTGAGATTGTTGATGTAAGCGATGGAAAGAAATCACACAAGATGATTCGCGTTACGCTTAAATACGGACCTAAGAATGAAAAGGTTATAAACAACTTAAAGAGAATTTCTAAGCCTGGCCTTAGAGTTCACACTGATGTGGAAAACCTTCCTAAAGTTCTTGGCGGACTCGGAATAGCTATTATCTCTACGTCAAAGGGCGTTATGACAGATAAGCAGGCTCGCGCAAACAACGTAGGCGGCGAAGTGCTCGCATACGTTTGGTAAGGAGGGCTAGTAAGAAATGTCAAGAGTAGGTTTAGCACCGATTACCATATCAGGAAACGTCAGCGTTAGCGTTGACGGCAACGTAGTTAAGGTAAAAGGCCCATTAGGCGAACTCAGTCAGGAAATAAAGAACAGAGCAATCGAAGTTAAAGTAGAAGGAAACGAACTTAAACTCGAATGCAAATCTCCTAGTAAGGATGCTCAGGCAGCGCACGGACTTTATCGTCAGCTTATTGCTAATATGATTGCGGGCGTTGAAAAGGCTTACGAAAAGAAGCTCATCGTATACGGAGTAGGTTACAAAGCTTCCGTTCAGGGCAACAAATTGGTTCTCAGCCTTGGCCTGGCACACAATGTCGAACTTGCTATCCCAGAGGGAATCAAGTGCGAGGCAAAGGAAGGAGAGGACAAAGATAAAAAGACACTCGAAGTAAAGGTTTCCGGAATTTCGAAAGAAAGAGTAGGACAATTTGCTGCAGTGATTAAATCCAAGCGTCCAGTAGAGCCGTATCATGGATACGGAATACATTACAGCGACGAAGTCGTAATCCACAAGGAGGGTAAAACTTCCGGTAAGAAGTAATAGACGGTCATGATAAACAAGGAAAATAAAAACGAAATCAGATTAAAAAGACATCTTAGAGTTCGCGAGCATGTTTGCGGAACTGCAGAACGTCCCCGTCTTTCGGTATATCGTAGCTCAAAGCATATCTATGCTCAGCTTATAGACGATGTTAACGGAAAAACCCTTTGCTCAGCTTCAACAATCGCTAAAGACATCAATGTCAAAGATATGACAAAGACTGCTTCAGCAGAAGAAGTTGGAAAGAAACTTGCTGAAAAAGCAGGCAAGATTGGAATTAAGGACGTTGTTTTTGATAGAGGCGGATATCTCTACATCGGTAGAGTTAAGGCCCTTGCCGACGGAGCTAGATCCGGCGGGTTGAATTTTTAAGGGAGGCTCGTCATGGCAAGAAGAGAAAAAGAAGAAATCAAGCAGGATGACGGCATAAAGAGTAAGCTCATTACGGTAAACAGAATTACCAAGGTTGTTAAAGGCGGACGCATTATGCGTTTTGCAGCGCTTGTAGCAGTAGGTGACGGCAAAGGTAATGTCGGAATCGGAACAGGCAAAGCAAAGGAAGTTCCCGAGGCAATCAAGAAGGCTGAGCTTGCAGCTCGTCGCAACATGATCAGCGTTCCCGTAATTGAAGGTACTATTCCTCATCCGGTTAAGGGTGGCTTCGGAAAGAGCTCAGTGCTTTTAAAGCCGGCTCCCGAAGGACATGGAGTAATTGCAGGCGGAAGCGTTCGTGCTTTAGTTGAGCTTGCGGGAATTGAGAACATTACGACAAAGTCTTATGGCTCTCGTAATCCAATCAACACAGTTCGCGCAACATTAAACGGACTTAAGTCACTTCGCTCAGCTGAGCAGATAGCTGCACTTCGCGGCAAGACCGTTGAAGAAATCAAGGCGTGAGGTGAGTGGAATGGCAAACGAAAAGACAATTAAAATAACTCTTATTAAGAGCACAAATGGAATTCTCGAAAAGCAGAAGCGCACCATTGAAGCTCTGGGCCTTCGCAAAATAGGCCAGACCGTTGAGAAGAAAGACAATGAAAGCACTCGCGGAATGGTATTTGTTGTGAAACACCTTGTTCAGGTAAGCGAAGGTTAAGGAGGATCAAATGACAATTAACGAATTAAAACCAGCAATCGGAACAAAGAAAGCTCCCAAAAGACTTGGAAGAGGAATTGGTTCCGGCACAGGTAAGACATCCGGTAAAGGTGCTAAAGGACAGTGGGCACGTTCAGGCGGTGGAGTTCGCCCTGGATTCGAAGGTCAGATATTCGGCCTTGCGCGCCGTCTTCCTAAAGCAGGATTCGACAATAACTGGAAAAAGGTTTACTCAATCGTAAACGTATCGGCTCTCGAAGTATTTGACAACGGAACCGAGGTAACAGCAGAGCTTTTGCTCGAGAAGGGAATTCTTTCTAAGATTGAGCCTTACGGACTTAAGGTACTCGGAGACGGAGAACTTACAAAGAAACTTGTTGTAGTTGCAAGTAAGTTCACGGCTTCAGCTAAAGAAAAGATTGAAAAAGTCGGCGGAACAACCAAAGACGCTAATGCAAAAAAAGAGGACTAATTAAATGTTTCAAACTATAGCAAATGCGTTTAGAAACAAGGAAGTCAGAACGAAGTTATTTCTAACATTACTTATCTTGTTCATCTACAGGGTTGGTTGTTGGATTCCAGTTCCCGGACTCGATACATCTGTTCTTCAGACAGGGTCTCAGGCCGGCGGGGCATTCGATGCAACGGCAAGCGGTTCAAACACCTTTCTTGCCCTGCTCAACGGTATTACCGGTGACGCACTTAAAAACGGTGCATTGCTCGCCCTTGGAATAAGCCCTTACATAAACGCATCTATTATATCCCAGCTCCTTACAATCGCTATCCCGGTTCTTCAGAACTGGAGCCGCGAAGGGGACGAGGGAAGAAAGAAGATGGCTAACTTTACCAGGGTACTTACGGTTATTCTTGCTTTAGTGCAGGCGATAGGTATCGTGTACAGCTTCAGCCAGGCTAATTATCTTTCAACCGGTTCATCGAACGTGTTTAGTGTTAACTTCCCCGATTTCGTTTTCGGAATGTTAATAGTGCTCGTTCTTGTTTCCGGATCTGTATTTACGATGTGGCTTGGAGAGAAGCTTACTGACATAGGCATCGGAAATGGTATTTCTCTCTTAATATTCGTAGGTATTTTGTCAACTGCCGGTCTGTCGATAGTTTCTGTTATTCAGAGCTGGATCGATGAAGGCCCTAGCAGCATGGCACCTTGGTATCTACTTATATTCTTTGCTCTTGTTATTGTAATATTCGGACTTATAACGTTCATTGACGGAGCGGAGAGAAAAATTCCTGTTCAGTATGCCAAGATGATTAAAGGCAGAAAGCAGTATGGCGGACAGAGCACATTCATCCCCATCAAAGTAAACGCATCAGGCGTTCTTCCGATTATATTCGCAACGGCGGTAATCACTTTCCCTCAGCTTATAATGCAGCTTTTCAATGCTCAGAGCAACTGGTGGATTGAGTGGTTCGGAAGCGGACAGCCTCTTTACTTTGTTCTTGCAGCACTGCTTATATTCGGATTCAGCTACTTCTACGCTAAGATTCAATTTAAGCCTGACGAGGTAGCGAGAAACTTGCAGCAATACGGCGGCTTCATTCCGGGAATTAGACCTGGAAAGCCTACGGTAGAATACCTTGGAAGAATAAACAACAGACTTACGTTTTTCGGTGCTTTGTACTTAGCGTTCGTATTCGTTGTTCCCTCGGTTGTATTCTCGGTTCTTAACTCTACTAATATTCTTACATCAGCTCTAGTGAGCGCATTCAGTTCAACAGGTATGATGATCGTAGTATCGGTAGCACTTGAGTTCCAAAAGCAACTCGAAGCTCAGCTGATGATGAGACAGTACAAGGGATTCCTTAACAAATAATAGTCGGAGGGGAAAATGAACATTATTTTACTGGGAGCGCCCGGAGCGGGCAAAGGCACACAGGCCACGAGAATAGAAGAGGAGTTCGGACTTACTCATGTTTCAACGGGAGATATCTTCCGTCGTCATATGAGACAGGAAACGCCCATCGGTAAGAAGGCACGCTCTTATATAAAGAAGGGCCAGCTCGTTCCCGATGAGGTAACGATTGAGCTTGTTAGAACTACTCTTGATGAGCTTGGTAATAACAACTTCATGCTTGACGGTTTCCCTAGAAACATTAATCAGGCAGAGGCGCTCGGCAAAACTTCTAACATTGACTGCGTAATAGACATTTCCGTAGATTTCGGAGTGCTTATGGACAGAATATGCGGAAGAAGAAGCTGTCTTGAATGCGGATATACAACTCACATTTCTGTTTGTCCGGATGGAACTTGCCCGAAGTGCGGAAGCGAACTTGTTCAGCGCATGGACGACAAAGAAGAGACCGTTAAGCAGAGACTCGAGGTTTACAAAAACGAAACTGCTCCGCTTGTTGAGTATTACACAAGACTAGGTAAACTTAGAACTGTTAATGGCATGAAGTCCCCGGACGAAGTTTTTGAGGAAATCAAAAAGGTTTTAAAATGATTCCTATTTATAAAGGCAAAGATATTGAAGGATTGAAAAGAGCGGGAAGCGCTTTAAAAGAAGTCTTCAAGATAGTTGAACCACTTATTAAAGAAGGGATTTCGACTTATGAGATCAATGCCGAAATAGAAAAGAAGATAACCTCACTCGGAGCAACCGGACCTTGCAAAGGCTATTATGGTTTCCCTGCAATGGCGTGCATCTCAATAGATGACGAGCTGATTCACGGAATCCCATCGCTGATGAAAGTCCTTAGACGCGGTCAAATCGTCAGCGTAGACATAGTCTTAAAGCTAAACGGTTACTGCGCAGATGCCACAAGAACTTATGCGGTAGGCGAGATTTCAGAAGAAAAGCAAAAACTTATCGAAATAACTAAGAGATGTTTCTACAATGGAATATCTAAACTAAAAGAAGGAGCTAGGCTCGGAGATTTATCGAGCGCAATCCAGCTGACAGCAGAGTTAAACGGATACGGAGTATGCAGGTCCTTTACAGGCCACGGAATCGGCAGGGAAATGCACGAGCCGCCCGAGGTAAGAAACTTCGGACAAAGCGGCACCGGCGAGCTGCTAAAAAGCGGAATGTGCCTTGCAGTTGAACCGATGATAACAATGAGGGACTGGCGCGTCAATGTCGATAAAACAGACGGCTGGACGGTCAGAACAAGCGATGCTCTTCCCTCGGCACATTATGAAAACACTGTTTTGATTACCAAAACCGGATGTGAAATACTGACGGAATGAGATATGGAAAAAGGTGATGTAGTAATAAGCACTAGCGGAAGCGACACTGGAAAAGTCTATGTCGTAACCGGCGAAAGCGAAAAAGGATATCTCTTGCTTGCTGATGGTAAAAGGCATGCGCTAGCGCGGCCAAAAAGAAAGAACCCAAGGCACGTTAAGAATACCGGTATCCGGATAAATGTTCCAAAATTTGACTATCAGCTGATAAAACTGATAAAAGAATTGAAAATTCTTTGAAAAAATTTATAAGGAGGTCGTATGTCAAAATCTGATGCAATTGAAGCTGAAGGCGTTGTAATTGAATGTCTTCGGGGAGCGATGTTTAAAGTAAAGCTTACGAACGGATTCATAGTAACAGCAACAATTTCGGGTAAAATTCGTCAACATTTCATAAAGATACTCGAAGGAGATTCGGTAAAAGTAGAAATGTCGCCATATGACATCACTCGCGGAAGAATCACTTACCGCAACAAGTCTTAAAAATAGTTTTTTCTTTGAATAGTTTTTGAAGGAAACAAGGAGTTTAAAAAATGAAAGTTAGAACCAGCGTTAAACCTATGTGCAACAACTGCCGAGTAATAAGAAGACACGGCAAAGTTATGGTTATTTGTTCAAAATATCCTAACCACAAGCAGAGGCAAGGTTAAAAACAATCTTGATAGTTTCATTCGAACATTTCAGCGGATGGAATTGTTATCAAGCGATTATATATAACAAAAAATATATTTTCTAAAACCAGGAGATTAAAATGGCAAGAATTGCAGGTGTTGATTTGCCTAAAGAAAAGCGCGTTGAAATAGGTCTTACCTATATTTACGGCATTGGCAAACCTATGTCAGTTAAGATTTTAGCTGAAACCGGAATAAATCCCGATACGAGAGTTAAAGACCTTTCAGAAGATGAGGTTCAGCGTCTCAGGGACTATATTGATAAGAACGTTATAACAGAGGGAGATCTTCATAGAGATGTATCGCTCAATATTAAACGTCTTATGGAAGTTGGCTGCTATCGCGGAGTAAGACACAGAAAGGGCTTGCCCGTTAGAGGCCAAAATACTAAGCAGAATGCCCGCACGCGTAAGGGTCCGAAAAAGACCGTGGGCAGAAAGAAGAAAGATTAAAAGGAGGATAGCTTAAATGGCAGTTAAGAAAACTACAGCAAAGAAAAGAATTACCAAAGGCGCTGAAAAAGGCCAGGTACACATTCAGGCTTCCTTCAACAATACGATAGTTACTATCACGGATGAGAGAGGGAACACTCTTACAGCATCAAGCGCTGGTGCAACAGGCCTTCGCGGAAGCAGAAAAAGCACTCCTTTTGCAGCACAGATGGCATGCGAAATTGCAGCTAAAGCAGCATACGACATGGGTCTACGCAGCGCAGAGGTTTTTGTAAAGGGCCCCGGAACAGGCCGTGAATCGGCTATTCGCGCGGTAGAGGCAGCAGGAATAAAGGTTACATCGATTACTGACGTATCTCCCATTCCTCACAATGGTTGCCGCCCGCCTAAGCGCAGAAGAGTGTAAGGAGAAATAGATTATGGCAAGAATTATATCACCCAGCTGCAAGATATGCAGAAGAGAAGGTCAGAAATTATATCTTAAAGGCGAGCGCTGCACTGCAGAAGGAAAGAAGTGCGCAATGGATCGTCGCCCGGTTCCTCCCGGACAGCACGGACTTGCTCGTCATAAGAACTCAGAATACGGCATTCAGCTGCGCGAAAAGCAAAAGGTTCGTCGTACATACGGAATCCTCGAGAAGCAGTTCCATGGTTACTATGAAAAAGCTTCCCGCATGAAGGGCGTTGTAGGCGAGAACATGCTTGCTCTTTTAGAGAAGCGCCTTGACAATGTCGTATACCGTATGGGAATCGGCGCATCTAGAGCGCAGTCACGTCAGATAGTTAATCACGGACTTATTACCGTTAACGGACGCGTTGTG
>JAGCYK010000092.1 GCA_017960845.1 Clostridia bacterium
AAAAGAAATCTAAGCATATAAATGAGGTTTATTAATGAATACAGAAGATTACAGAAAAGAAATAGATGTCATTGATGATAAACTAATAGAACTGTTCAAACAGAGGATGGATGTTGCTGCTAAAATTGCAGACTATAAAAAGAATAACAACCTCCCTATTTTAGATGCGCAAAGAGAGCGCGAAAAGATTGCTGCCGTTATGGAAAAAGCTCCGGAAGATTATAGAGACTATGCAAGTCTTCTCTATTCCCTTATATTCGAGCTCAGCAGAAGTTACCAAAATAGACTCAACGGACCTAAAAACGAACTTCCCAGTAGAATAAAAGACGCAATCGAAAAGACTCCAGCCCTATTTCCAGAGTATGCTAGCGTAGCCTGCCAGGGCGCAGAAGGATCGAACTCTCAGATTGCTTGCGACAAACTATTTAGAAACGCAAACATTATGTATCTATCGAATTTTGATGCTGTGTTTTCTTCTATTGAAAAAGGTCTATGCCGCTACGGAGTTATTCCTGTTGAAAACAGCAATGCAGGAACGGTTAATTCAGTATATGACCTTATGATGCACCATCACTTCAATATAGTTAGAAGCATAAGAATAAAAATAGATCACAATTTACTTGCTAACCCTGGGACTAAAATAAGCGACATAAAAGAGATTTACTCCCACGAGCAGGCAATCTCCCAGTGTTCGGATTATCTTGCATCACTTAAAAATGTTCGTATAATCCCCTGCGAAAATACGGCAATTGCGGCTAAAATGGTAGCTTTATCCGGAAGAAAGGATATAGCTGCTCTAGCTTCGAGAAACGCTATGAAATACTATGAGCTCGAATGCTTAAAAGAATCCGTTCAAAATACAGACAATAATTACACGAGGTTTGTTTGCATTTCAAAAGAGCTCGAAATATATCCCGGAGCTAATAGAACGAGTTTGATGCTTACGTTACCCCACGAACAGGGCGCTCTATACAAACTGCTTTCAAAGTTTTATGCTCTAGGCATTAATCTTAATAAACTTGAAAGCCGCCCGCTTCCAGGCCGCGAATTTGAGTTTATGTTCTATTTCGATCTCGACACCCCCGTTTACTCGCCACGCCTGTTGCAGCTTCTAGGCGAACTGCCAGGCGCATGCGAAGACTTCAGTTATTTAGGAAGCTATAGTGAGGTAATTTAGAAAGTGAAAACGTGCGGTCTGCTTGGCAAAAAACTCGGGCATAGTTATTCCCCAATCATTCATTCCATGCTCGCTAGTTACGAGTATTCTCTCTTTGAAAAAAGCGAGAGCGAACTGGAGGATTTCTTAAAGAATGGGGCTTTTTCGGGTTTAAACGTTACAATACCGTACAAAAAAGCTGTGTTGCCATTTGTTAGTGAAATGAGCGAATCAGTAAAAAGAACTGGCAGCGCTAATACAATTGTAAGAAGAAAGGACGGCTCGCTCTATGCAGATAATACGGATGTATATGGGTTCATCGAACTAGTTAAACATTCAAAAATCTCGGTTAAAGGGAAAAAAGTACTTGTTCTTGGTAGCGGCGGAGCATCTGCAGCAGTTGTAAGCGGACTAAACAGCCTTCTTGCGCGCCCCGTAGTGATAAGTAGAACCGGAGAGAACAATTATAACAATTTGCATTTAAATAAAGACGCGGAAATTATTGTCAATACAACTCCACTTGGCATGTATCCTGATAATGGCTCATCTCCAATCGATTTAAGTTTTTTCAATAATTTAAGCGGAGTTATAGACATTATTTACAATCCGGCTTTAACTTCCCTTTTGCTCCAAGCTGAGTCCCTTAATATTCCGCATATAGGCGGTCTGTATATGCTAGTCGCTCAAGCTAAAAAGAGTGCTGAACTCTTCTCAGGCGAAAAGATTCCAGATGAAAAAATAAGCCAGATTTGTAGCAAACTATCTGTTTCAATGAAGAATATCGTGCTCACCGGCATGCCTGGCTGTGGAAAATCAACTATTGCGAGCATATTAAATAGAGAGACTCGTCGCCCCATATTCGATTCGGATAGCGTTATAGAAAAAACTTACGGCACTCGGCCATCAGAGATTATAACCAAAAGAGGCGAAAACGCCTTTAGAGAAATAGAAACTTCCGTTTTAAAAGAGCTTGGGAAAAAATCAGCATCTATTATTGCAACGGGCGGCGGTGCGGTAACTAGAAGTGAAAACTATCCCCTTTTGCACCAAAACGGAATTATCGTTTACATAAAGCGTGATATAAAAAGGCTTGCAACTTTTGATAGACCCTTGTCTCAAAACAATCTTGAGCTTTTATTTAGAGAAAGAGCCCCTCTATATGAAAAGTTTGCAGATGTTGTGATTGATAACGACTCTTCAGCCGAAATCGCTGCAAAAAAAATAATTAATTATTTAAAAATACAGGAAGAAAAAGTATGAAAGTTTTAGTAATAAACGGACCTAATATAAATATGCTCGGAAAGCGCGAGCCTGAGCTTTATGGCAAACAGGACTATAGTTCTCTTTTGCAGTACATAGAAAATGCCGCTAAAGAAGAAGGCATTGAAGTAGAATGCTTCCAAAGCAATCATGAGGGTGCAATAGTAGATAAAATTCAGCAGTCCTGCTGCGCCTTCGACGGCATAATCATTAATCCTGCCGCATATACCCATACAAGCGTAGCCATATTAGACGCACTTAAATCCGTTTCTATACCAACAGTCGAGGTTCACCTAACGGACACGAATACTAGAGAAGAGTTTCGCCGCATTTCTTACGTTAGACAGGCCTGCGTTCAAACTATTATGGGTTTTGGTTTCGAAGGATACAAAAAAGCACTTTTGTTCCTAAAAAGTTATTGTAAATAATTGCGTTTTGTAATCGCATGAAATAAAATTTTTTTGAAAAACACTAAAGGAGTGAAAACTATGAATAAGATTCCGTACAAAACATACCTAACGGAAGAAGAAATGCCAAAGGCTTGGTATAACTTAAGAGCCGATATGAAAACAAAACCGGCTCCCCTGCTTAATCCAGGAACTCATCAGCCTATGAAGGCAGAAGAGCTTTCCCCGGTATTCTGTGATGAGCTTATTAAGCAAGAGCTAGACAACGACACAGCATACTTCCCCATCCCAAAAGAAGTATACGAGTTTTACAAGATGTATCGTCCCTCCCCGCTTGTTAGAGCTTATTGCCTTGAAAAAGCACTTGGAACTCCCGCAAAAATCTATTACAAATTCGAGGGAAACAATACAAGCGGCTCACACAAATTAAATTCTGCAAGCGCTCAGGCATACTATGCAAAAAAGCAAGGCTTAAAGGGCGTTACAACCGAAACAGGTGCCGGACAATGGGGCACTGCGCTATCAATGGCATGCTCATATTTTGACCTAGACTGCAAAGTTTACATGGTTAAAGTATCTTACGAGCAGAAACCCTTCCGCCGCGAAGTAATGCGTACTTACGGAGCAACAGTTACTCCATCTCCTTCAGAGACAACTCAAATAGGAAAGAAAATTCTTGAGGAACATCCCGGAACTACAGGCTCACTTGGATGCGCAATTTCAGAGGCTGTTGAAGTGGCTGTTTCCACTCCGGGCTATCGCTATGTGCTTGGTAGCGTTTTAAATCAGGTTCTTCTTCATCAGAGCATTATTGGTCTTGAAACAGAAGCTGCTTTAAAGAAAATCGGCGAAAAACCTGACATCATTATTGGATGCGCCGGCGGTGGATCAAATCTCGGCGGACTTATTGCTCCTTTTATGAGAGACAAGATTTTAGGCAAAGCTGACTATAGAATCGTTGCGGTAGAGCCGGCATCTTGCCCGAGCTTTACACGTGGAAAATTCGCATATGACTTCGCTGATACCGGAAAAGTTTGCCCTCTTGCAAAAATGTACACTCTCGGAAGCAACTTCATCCCTGCTCCAAACCATGCCGGCGGACTTCGCTATCATGGAATGAGCACCGTTCTGTCTCAGCTTTATCACGATGGTTATATGGAAGCTGTTGCAGTTCCTCAGACTGAAGTGTTCGAAGCTGCCGAAAAATTTGCTAGAATTGAGGGAATCCTTCCCGCTCCTGAATCTTCACATGCTATTAAAGTAGCTATTGATGAAGCGCTTAAGTGCAAGGAAACTGGTGAAGAAAAGACAATCGTGTTCGGACTTACCGGAACAGGCTACTTCGATTTAGTAGCTTATGAAAAATTCCACGATAAGAAAATGGATGATTATATTCCTACAGATGAAGATCTTGCTAAAAGCTTAGCTGACCTTCCGAAGATAGATTAGTTTTTTAAAAAGCATTGTTAAAAGAGCAGTTCCATTTTTAGTCTGGACTGCTCTTTTTTTAGATATTCAAAACAGGATCAAGCAATATACTTAATCCTGTTTTTTGTTTTGTTTGTTTTTTTCTTTTATTCTGATTTAGAAAAGGACTCTTTTCCAAGCCCGCAAATGGGACAAACGTAATCGTCCGGAAGATCTTCAAACTTTACGCCCTCTTCATCCTCATCGTAAACATATCCGCAAACGCATTCGTATTTCATTTCACTTTCCCTCCTTTTTTAATGCTTTTATTTAATAGGCTCAAAATCTGCAGCGCCGTGCTTACATAAAGGACAAATAAAATCGTCCGGCAGGTCTTCTCCTTCATGCACATAGCCGCATATTT
>JAGCYK010000093.1 GCA_017960845.1 Clostridia bacterium
CCTCGTTAAAATTAAGTATTTAAGAGTATAGCACACACCTTTTTAATTGTAAATCGATTTAAATGTACTTTAGCGCCTTCATTGACCACCTAAGCTAAATCATTATTCTTCAGCGCTCGGCTCTTTGTCGCCTTCTTCTTCTACCGCTTTAGCCGGCTGAGCACTAGCAGCTAGTATTTGCTCTAAAGGATAATCGTTTATTTCATAAGTATCTTCTTTAATCATTGTGCGAACGCGAACAAGCAGTTTTAATTGGTTGACGCCTATTACCGTTCCTAAAAGCTCTTTTCCGTCGCTTATGACCTTGACAGAAGAGTTAATCTTAGGCATTGCCATATTAACTTCTGCATAATAATCGTTTTCAAAAGCAAGGCAACACATCAGCCTACCGCATATTCCACTTATTTTTGTAGGATTTAAAGATAGGCCCTGGTTTTTTGCCATTTTGATGTTTACTTTGTTTTGTTCGCAGCCTATAACACAGCAACACGGTCTTCCGCACGGCCCGTAGCCTCCAATCATTTTACACTCGTCTCTTGTGCCGATTTGCCGAAGCTCTATTCTAAGTTTAAACTGGCTTGCTAAATCCTTAACTAAATCTCTAAAATCTACCCTAATGTCTGATGTGAAAAACAAAATGAGCTTTTGCCCGTCGATTGTATATTCGCAGTCGACAAATTTCATGTTCAGCTTTCTTAGCGCTGCCTTTTCTGTTGCTATTTTTAGTGTTTCAGGCTTTTTACTTAAGTTTTCTTCAGCTTTCTTTTTATCTTCTTCTGTTGCGAGCCTGATCACGCTTTTAAGTGTCGAGATGATTCTTTCATCCGTCGTTTCGTGAGGCAATGTTTTAACGATGCCTATTTCCTGGCCGCGAGCTGTCTCTACAATAACCGCGCAGTTTTCAGTATATGTAAAATCCCCTGCTTCGAATGAATATATTTTTGGCGTTCCCTCAAACTTAACGCCCACTACTTTTGGCATTCTTTAGGACCTCCGTAATTTTTATTGTTGTAATGTCAGATAGGCTAGTAAGATTTGCGTCGGCGCATCGCCTAATTGCGTTCCTTAATATCTTTCCGATTTTTTCGGACGCTTCTAGCGTAAACTTTTCGGAAAGCTCGTTTATATTAAACGCAGCGAACGTTTCTACATACGCCCCGCCTAGTTTTGCAACTATCATTCCAAGTATTTTTTCGGCAAAAGAAAGAATCTCTTTCATTCCGTCGCGAGTCTTTGGCAATAGCGACACTGCCCTAAGCAAGCTGTCATCGCTTCCAAGCGCTTCTAAGTATTTAAATGCACCCTCTGCGCTTTTAAGCATCTCTCCCGAAGCTATGCCCTCTAGTAATGTTAGATTATCCTGTCCGAGACATTTGGCTAGGCTGCTGCTCTCTTTTTTTACAAACTCAAGCATCTTTTCGGGAGGAATTGATACTGAGAATGTTTTGCTTCTTGATCTAATCGTTGGCAAGACATCAGAAAAGGACGGGGTGATTAAAAAGAACATTGCTGTTTTAGGAACGTCTTCTAAAATCTTTAAAAGCTTATTTTGGGCTATTTCATTAGCGCCAGCAAACTCTATTATAAAGAATTTTAAAGGAAGCTCTAATGGCGATGACTGCGCAGCGCTCGCTATTTTTTCTGCGTCCTCAACTTTAAGCCCACCTGAGCCAAAGCAAAGCACATCCGGAAGATTTCCTGAAGAAAACCTCCGCGCGTAAAGAGCTCTATCTTTAGACGTGCTACAAGCAAGTAAGACCGCAAACGACAAAGACAGGAGCGTATCTTGTCCGTCAAACAAATAGGTTCCCGCTTTCTTTTCTTTTATTTCGGCAAGCAGCCTTTCGTAAATCGGGCAGCTTGATGCAAGCAGAATATGTTCTTCTTTAACTGTTCTCATATAATATTTTTTTCTTTGAGCAGCTTTATAATCCTTTCGGTTGTTTCTTCTTTATCTTGAGAGGTTTTAACGGAAACAAAAGATTCGTCCTCTTCTTCTAGTTTTTTATAACCGGCGTATACCCTTTCATGGAACTCTTTTCCGGCAAGCTCCATACGGTCGGACGCACTGCGCTTAGTGTTAGCAAAAGGCTTAGCGTCCAAAAAGATTGTTAAGTCGGGCTTTAAGCCAAGCGAGCCAAACTCGTTTGCAGCATCTACCAGTTCTCTTTTTAGTCCTCTTCCAAAAGCCTGGTAAGCTACAGTAGAGCCGATATATCTATCGCAGATAACAAGCTTTCCTTCTTCTAGCGCAGGCATGAGCACGTTTTTAACATTATCGCAGCGGGCTGCTTCAAAAAGTAAAAGCTCAGCTTCCGGCGACATATCAAGAACTTCGTTTTTAAGAACCTTGCGAATCTCTTCTCCGGTTTCCGTGCCACCCGGCTCACGGCTGAATACATATGGAATGCCCTGCTCGTCTAAATATTTTTTAAGCCGCTCTATCTGCGTGGTTTTACCAACGCCCTCGCAGCCTTCAAAAGCAATCATTTTCCCTTTCTTATTATCAATCATTAAGTATATGCCTCTTCCTTGCGTTTTAAGCGGGCTCTTCGCTCTGTGGAGCGCTAGCCTCTTTAGTTTCCTGCGCTTTTTTTCTTTCTTTTTCTGTCAGCAGCAAAAGCTTTTCTGCCAGTAGCCCCGAAAAGCCGCTTATAATTGCCGAAAGAGAAATAAGCTCTACGGCGTTATCCGCAGAAATATCCTGCTTAACTCCATCGTGATTCAATATCCCAGCGCAAATCTTTCTTACCTGCTCAATAAAGTATCCGACAACTTTTTTGTGTCTTTCCACGTACGCATCGTAGAATTCGTGAAGTTCTGTTTCCTCCATTCCGACAGGGATATAGTTTTGAAGCGTCGTGATGCTAATATTCTGCTTTAAAGAGCAAATGAGTATCAAATAAGCAATATGCGTCCTGTAATACTTTTTCTTTACCGGGCCTGGCATATATTTCTTTCTTACATAGTTATTAATTGCAGCAGCAGTCAAAAACTGTTCTTTCTTTAGCTCCGGCGGAAGATAGTCAAGATATTCGCCGAGAAGCTGCAAAACCTGCTCCATATAAAGCCCGAGGTTAGGAATATCCCCCCACTTGGGCAATCTATAGTTGTTAAGATATTTTTCCCATCTACGCAGGCTTTCTGCAACAGTATTGTTATCTAACTCCATTTTCCCTGTTTCCTTGTCTAATCGTCTTTCTCATTATACCATTTTTTTCATTCAAAGCAATAATAAATCTTTGATTTTTTCTTGACATAGTCTCTATCTCGTGATAATCTAATCTCAAAGATTAGATATAATAATCTTTTGTGTATGATGTAATATTTTTGGAGATTAGAAAAAATGAGAAAATATTCCATATTGACTGACTCGGGCTGTGATTTATCACCCGAAACGCTCGCTAAATGGGGAGTTAAGGCGATCAATTTAACATTCAGTTTCCCCGACTCTCAAAATGCCCTTACCTGCAAAGATATGGCAATTAAAGAGTTTTATGCGAGAATGAGGCGTGGAGATTGTGCAAAAACTGCTTCAGCGACTATTTTGAACTGCCAGAGAGCGTTTTTAACCGAACTGTCTGCAGGAAAGGACATTCTATATATAGGGATGAGCTCCGGGATTAGTACTACTTTTGATACCGCTAAGCTCGTCGCTGAAGAACTAGCAGGAATGTGGAAAGATAGAAAGATTATTGTCGTCGACTCGCTATGTGCATCCGCCGGTCTTGGCCTTGCTGTGTATCTTGCAACCGAAAAGCGCGCAAGCGGGGCGAGTATAACGGAGTGCGCATGTTACGTAAAAGATATTCTTCCCCAGCTTTGCCACTGGTTTACGGTAGATAACCTTGTATACCTAAAAAGGGGCGGAAGAATTAGCGCAGCTACCGCCTTTCTTGGAACGGCTCTTCAAATAAAGCCGGTTATGCACGTAGATGATGAAGGACATCTTGTAAATGTATCTAAGTCTCACGGTAGGAAGAACTCAATTCGAGCTCTTGCCGCAAAATACAAAGAACTTGCAAACGACCCGTCTAGCGGAACCTATTTTATCTCGCACGGAGACTGTCTACAGGACGCAAAACTTCTAGAAAGCGTAATAAAGGAGAGCTGCGATGACAATCCCGCTTCCCTTATTACCGAAATATCTCCTGTAATAGGCGCACACTCCGGGCCTGGGACACTAGCGCTGTTTTTCCTCGGTAAAAATAGATAAGATTCGTTTTGTGATAATTTTTAAAATAGCACGCCGTAACCGGCGTGCTTTTATTTTTTGTTTGTTCTCTCGTTTTATTCAGCGTCAATGGTTGATATTCCTAGAGTCACTTCTTCTAGAACGTCTAGAAGCATTTTAACTGTATCAAGAGACGTCAGCATCGTTATATTGTTTTCTGCGGCAGCCCTTCTTAAAGCCACGCCGTCTCCATAATGGTTTCCGGAAAGAATTGCCCGGGTGTTAATTACATAGCTGACATATCCGGCTTTTATGGACGATATCATCTCGTCACTTCCCTCGCTTGGCTTATGGCGCACGCGGGTTCTTATGCCGTGCTCTTTTAAATATTCAGCAGTTACGGTTGTAGCTTCTATATTGAATCCCATATTATAAAAGCGGCGCACAAGCGGCAATGTCTCTTCTTTATCTTCATCTGCAACGCTCACCAGCACGGTTCCATAGTTTTTCAACGTCAGCCCTGAAGCGACCAAAGCTTTATATGCAGCTCGGTGCAGTTTTGCGTCATAGCCGATTGCTTCGCCCGTAGACTTCATCTCGGGAGATAGATATGCATCCATTCCGCGGAGCTTAGAAAATGAAAATGCCGGTACTTTTACATAATATCTCTTTTTTTCTTTTGGGTATACATCAAAATAGCCTTGCTCCTGCAGCGATATGCCTAGAATCGCCTTTGTCGCTATATCAGCTATTGGATAGCCGGTTGCTTTTGATAGAAAAGGCACCGTTCTAGATGAGCGAGGGTTGACTTCTATTATATATACGTTCTCGTCTTTATCGACAATGAACTGGATGTTGAATAGACCAACGATTCCTATTCCCTTGCCAAGTCTTTCGGCATAATCGATGATTGTTTGTTTTACTTTGCTAGATAGGCTTATGGACGGATAGACACTTATAGAGTCGCCTGAGTGAACGCCCGTTCTTTCTACAAGCTCCATTATGCCAGGGATAAAGACGCGCCTTCCGTCGCAAACGGCGTCCACCTCAACTTCCTTGCCCTTTATATATTTGTCTACTAAAACCGGCTTGTCTACATCTATTTCAACGGCTGTCTTTAGATAGTTTTTAAGGTCTCTTTCTTTTGCTACTATTTGCATTGCGCGTCCGCCAAGAACAAAGCTGGGTCGAACTAAAACCGGATAACCGATTTCTTTTGCAGCTTTAATGCCGTCCTCAATGCTAGTTACCGCAAGTCCTTTAGGCTCTGGGATATCTAAGTCTATAAGCAGTTTTTCGAAAAGATCTCTATCTTCTGCTTTATCTATCGCCTCGCAGTTCGTTCCAATCAGATTAACTCCGTGCTCGTTTAGTCGATCAGCTAGGTTAATGGCCGTTTGCCCGCCTAGTGTCGCAATAACACCATCTGGTCGCTCGAAGTCAATAATGTTCATTACATCTTCTATGGTTAGCGGCTCAAAATAGAGCTTATCTGAGCATGTGTAATCGGTAGAAACCGTTTCCGGATTGTTGTTTATAATAATAGCCTCGTATCCGAGTGACTTGATTGTTCTAACTGCTCTAACTGTAGAGTAGTCGAATTCAACGCCCTGACCTATTCTTATGGGCCCTGAGCCTAGAACTATTACTTTCTTTCTGTTTTCTATAACAGACTCGTTTTCCTCTTCGTAAGTGGAATAAAAATACGGGATATAGCTTTCAAATTCTGAAGCGCACGTATCTATCATTTTGTAGACAGGGCGGATAGATTCCTTCTTTCGTATTTCGTAAATATCTCGCTCTTTTAATGACCAAAGCCGGGCAATTTCCTTATCTGAAAAGCCCATTTTCTTAGCGTCTTTTAAAACATCCAAATTCCCCGGATTGTTCTTTATTTCCAATTCTTCTTCGATAATATTACGCATCTTGCGAATGAAGAACTTATCTATTGCGGTGAGCGCGCATATTTCTTCGGCGCTAACGCCCCTTCTAAGCAGCTCTGCGATTGCATAGATGCGGTCGTCAGTTCCTATCTTTATGTATTTAAGTAGTACCTCCGTTTCTTCGCTATCGAACTTTTTGTGATGGAGATGGCTTAGCCCTATTTCAAGCGACCTAATTGCTTTTAATAGACTTTCCTCCATCGTTCTTCCAACGCTCATGACCTCTCCGGTTGCCTTCATTTGAGTGGAGAGAGAGTTGTTGGCATCCGCAAATTTATCAAAAGGAAATCTCGGCATTTTTGTTACGACATAGTCAAGTGCCGGTTCAAAAGAAGCCGGAGTATTTGCAAGCTGTATTTCATCGAGAGTCATTCCTATGCCTATCTTTGCGGATACTCTTGCTATAGGGTAGCCGCTTGCTTTTGAAGCGAGGGCGCTCGAGCGTGATACTCTCGGATTTACCTCTATTAAGTAATACTGGAATGAATTAGGGTCTAAAGCGAACTGTACGTTGCATCCGCCCTCAATCTTTAGCTCGCGAATAATCTTAAGCGCGCTGTTTCTCAGCATATGGTACTCTTTGTTAGTAAGGGTCTGGGACGGACAAACCACAATTGAGTCTCCGGTATGTATTCCAACCGGGTCAAGGTTTTCCATGTTACAAATGGTTATAGCGGTATCGTTAGCATCGCGCATAACCTCGTATTCTATTTCTTTGAATCCCTTAATGCTCTTTTCTATTAGAACTTGCCCTACAGGGGAAAGACTGATTGCATTTTTAAGAAGAGGAATGAACTCTTCTTCGTTTTCGGCAAATCCGCCGCCAGTGCCGCCAAGGGTAAACGCAGGTCTAAGAACTACCGGATACCCTATTTTTTCTACAACGACTAGCCCTTCTTCAATCGAGCTCGCTATGTCTGACGGCAATACCGGCTCGCCGAGTTTTTCGCAAAGCTCTTTAAATTTTTCTCTATCTTCGGCTTTTTCTATACTTTCACTTTTCGTTCCAAGAAGTTCTACGCGGCATTCGCCTAAAATTCCCTTCTTTTCCAGCTGCATTGCAAGGTTAAGCCCGGTTTGACCGCCAATTCCGGGAAGGATGGCGTCGGGACGTTCGTACCTTATTATTTTTGCGATATATTCGAGTGTGAGTGGCTCCATATACACTTTGTCCGCAATGGAGGTGTCTGTCATTATGGTAGCCGGATTAGAGTTGCATAAAACGACCTCACAGCCCTCTTCTTTAAGAGCTAGACAAGCCTGCGTGCCGGCATAGTCAAACTCCGCCGCCTGCCCTATAACAATGGGACCCGACCCTATAACTAGTACTTTCTTTATATCCTTTCTTTTAGGCATGGGTCGCATCCTCCATTAGTCGAATAAACTGGTCAAAAAGGTATGCACTGTCTTCCGGGCCGGGCGCGCTTTCCGGATGGTACTGAACGCTGAAGAATTTCTTCTCTTCGTTTTTAACGCCCTCAATTGTGCCGTCAAGAAGATTTATGTGCGTTATGGTTAGTCCTGCATCTTTTACGCTAGCCGCATCTACGGCATAAGAATGGTTCTGAGATGTAATCTCTATTCTCCCCGTTTCAAGATTCTTTACTGGGTGATTGCCGCCTCTATGGCCGAACTTGAGTTTGTATGTTTTTGCTCCGCTTGCAAGAGAAATAATCTGGTGACCTAAGCATATTCCAAATACAGGTAGCTTTCCAAGAAGCGCTTTAACTGCGGATATGGTCTTAGCCGCGTCCTCTGGGTCGCCTGGGCCGTTAGATATAAACACTCCATCCGGGGCTAAAGATAAGATTTTTTCGGCAGAAGTGTTCCAAGGCACAACCGTAACCTTGCAACCGCGCTTTAAAAGAGAACGAACAATGTTTTGTTTCATTCCGCAGTCAATAGCGACTACGTGATGGCGCTCGCTCTTAGCGTTAAAAACCTGAATGCTTTTTCTGCTAACTACCGAAACAGCGTCTTTTGCTGCTTTAAATTCTTTAAGTCGCTTCAAAGCTTGTTCAACCGTAACGTCCATTCCGGCGATAATGGCGTTCCTGCTTCCATAGTCTCTAATAGACCTATTCAGTTTTCTGGTATCTATTCCGCTTACGCCTAGGATTCCAAACCTTTTCATGACAGACGAAAGCGTCTCGTCGCTTCTAAAATTAGATGGCTCGTCGTTATATTCCCTGACTATAAGCGCGCCCATCGAAGGTCTCTCACTTTCGTAGTCATCACTTGCCATTCCGTAATTCCCTATAAGCGGATACGTCATTACAACGGCCTGGTAAGTGTAAGACGGATCGGATAGTATTTCCTGGTAGCCGACTAATGATGTGTTAAAAACCAGCTCAAAAATACCTTCTCTTTCCGCTCCGAACGATTGTCCATAGTAAACCTGGCCATCTTCGAGTATTATTTGTTTGTCAAACTTTTTAAGCATGCTCGCCTCTTTTATTCTGTTAGTTCAGATAAATGCCTTTCAAATTTATTCTTTCTTCCTTCCGGAATTTTTGTGGGATATGCACCCGAAAAACACGAACAGCAATATCCATCCGAGCCAATGAGATCTTTTAGTGACTCTATGGGAAGATATCCTAAACTATCCGCCCCTATTATTTTCGCCGTCTCTTCGGTGCTATGCTGACACGCAATGAGATTGTCCTTAGAATCTATATCCGTACCATAGTAGCAAGGATACAAAAACGGCGGCGCTGAAATTCGTAAATGTGTTTCTTTTGCCCCAGCATCTTTAAGTAAAGAAACTATCCTTTCGCTTGTTATTCCGCGAACTATCGAGTCGTCGACTAAAACCACTTTCTTTCCCTTAACAACTTCTTCTATTGCAGACAGTTTTATTCTTACCTGATTAAATCTGTTTGATGGAGCTATGAACGTTCTTCCAATGTACTTGTTCTTTATAAGCCCAATGCCATACGGAATATTTGACTCCCTGCTATAGCCTAGAGCTGCGTCAAGCCCTGAGTCCGGAACACCCACAACTATATCCGCATCTACCGGATGGCTTCTTGCGAGAATTCTTCCCGCTTCTATGCGCGCGCCGTGAACGGATACCCCGTCAATAACCGAGTCCGGCCGTGCAAAATATATGTATTCAAAAATACATGTTTTCTTTTCTTTTTTATTGCAATGATCCTTTCGTTCGATGATACCGCTTTGCGTGAATACTATAATCTCTCCCGGCTCGATATCTCGAATAAACTCCGCACCGACTGCCGCTAGAGCGCAGCTTTCAGAGGCTACAACGTATACTCCGTCGCTTGTTTTTCCATAGCAAAGCGGGCGAAAGCCGTGTGGATCTCTAGCGCAGATTAGTTTTTGCGGAGACATGACTATAAGCGAATATGCGCCTTCTATTAAATTCATTGCAGCGCTAACCGCGTCCTCTATGGTCCTCGCGATAAGTCTTTCCTTGGTGATTATATAGGCAATGGTTTCGGTGTCGCTTGTCGTATGGAAAATAGCCCCGGTAAGCTCAAGTGCGCTTCGGAGCTCTGATGCATTCGAAAGGTTTCCGTTGTGAGCAATGGCCATATGCCCTTTCTGGTGGTTTACCTCAATTGGCTGGCAGTTGTTTCTATTGTTTCCACCTGTCGTTCCGTATCTAGTGTGCCCTACCGCCATTGTCCCCGAAGGGAATGAAGCCATTATGCTGGGCGAGAAAACATCATTGACCAGTCCTATATCTTTATGTGAAACAAAAAGTCCGTCCTCGTTAACAACAATGCCGCAGGATTCCTGTCCTCTATGCTGAAGTGCGAATAGTCCGTAATATGTTATGTTTGCTACATCTGTAGGCTTCGGCGAAAATACTCCGAAGACCCCGCATTCTTCCTTTATGCTCATACTTATTTGCCGTTCCTTCCTATTGCTGCGCCTATGAAGCCCTTAAACAGCGGATGTGGTTTGTTCGGGCGGCTTTTAAACTCCGGATGGTATTGAACTCCAAGATAAAAAGGTCTATCGCTGAGCTCGATTGTTTCAACCAAGCGTCCGTCAGGGCTCATTCCTCCTATACAAAGCCCTGCGCTAATCAGCTGCTCTTTATAATCATTATTGAATTCATAGCGATGGCGGTGCCTCTCGCTTATATTCAACTCTCCGTAGCAGCGCTCCATTATAGAACCCGGAATAATGCTGCATGGATATGCGCCCAGTCTAAGCGTGCCGCCTTTGTTAATCTCATCGCTTTGCCCGGGCATAAAGTCTATTACTTTGTTTTTGCATTTATCATCAAACTCGCCGGAGTTAGCGTCCTTTATCCCGGCAACGTTCCTAGCGTATTCAATTACGGCGATTTGCATTCCAAGGCAAATGCCAAAATATGGAATGTTGTTTCTACGCGCGTACTCTGCAGCAAGAATCATTCCTTCGATTCCTCTGCCACCAAACCCTCCGGGCACTATAATGCCATCGAGGTGATTGAGACGGAGTTTAACATTTTCTTTCGTTAGGCCCTCTGAGTCTATCCAGTTAATGTCGATCTTAGTTCCATAGTAGTAGCCGGCATGTCGAAGTGCTTCTGCAACGGACAGATACGCGTCGTGAAGAGCAACATATTTTCCGACCAGTCCTATCCTTACGCTTCCTTTTAGTTTCTTTATGCTCTGAACCATCTTCTTCCATTCAGATAGGTCCGGCTTAGGTGTTTTAATCCCTAATTCACGACAAACAACACTAGAAAAACCTGAGCTTTCGAGCATAAGCGGAGCTTCATACAAATTAGGCAGCGTTCTGTTTTCAATTACGCAGTCTTCTTTGACATTACAAAACATGGATATCTTGCGAAAAATATCCTTATCCATCGGCTCGTCGCTGCGAAGCACAATAATATTCGGGTTTACGCCCATCCCTTGAAGCTCTTTAACCGAATGCTGTGTGGGTTTGGACTTGTGTTCTTCTGAAGCATGAAGATACGGAACAAGCGTGACATGGATAAACAAGCTGTTTTCACGGCCTACCTCTAATGCAATCTGCCTGACAGCTTCAATAAACGGTTGTGATTCGATGTCACCTATCGTTCCGCCTATTTCGGTAATGACAACATCGGCATTTGTTTTCTTACCGACATTATAGATAAACTCTTTTATTTCGTTCGTTATATGCGGAATAACCTGAACAGTCGAACCAAGATACTCACCTTTTCGTTCCTTGTTAAGAACGTTCCAGTACACTTTGCCGGTAGTGAGGTTGGAAAACTTATTCAGGTCTTCATCAATAAACCTTTCGTAATGTCCGAGATCCAGATCTGTTTCAGCACCATCTTCTGTTACGTATACTTCGCCGTGTTGATAAGGGCTCATCGTTCCGGGGTCGACATTAATATACGGGTCCAATTTTTGAGCCGCAACCTTTAGTCCTCTTGCCTTTAATAGTCTTCCAAGCGAAGCTGCAGTGATTCCTTTGCCAAGTCCTGACACCACTCCGCCCGTAACAAAAATGTACTTTTTCATTTCCGTGCTCTCTCTTATTAAATTGTATTATTTTTTATCAGCTACTCCACAGTAACAGATTTTGCTAGATTTTTCGGCTTGTCGATATCGCAACCATTTTCTTTGGCAACATAATATGCCATAAGCTGAAGCGGTATTATTTCGACAATCGCGCTGAATACGGTATCTATTTTAGGAACGAATAATACATCGTCTGAGATTGATACTATCTGCTGATTATCCGCACTAGTGACCGCTAAAACATCTGCCCCGCGCGCCTGCACCTCTATGATGTTGCTCATTGTCTTTTCAAGCAGCGTCTGGTTGCAACAAAGTGCTATAACCGGTTTGTGCTCGTCTATCAGGGCGATGGTGCCGTGCTTTAACTCGCCTGCGGCATAAGCTTCCGCGTGAATGTACGAGATTTCCTTCATTTTCAGCGCCCCTTCTAAAGACGCCGCATAGTCCGTATTTCTTCCTATGAAAAACATTGAATCCGTTTTGCAGTATTTCTTTGCAAGTTTAGGAATGGACTGGCTCATGTCTAGAGCTTCTTGTATTTTTCCGGGGAGAGATTTAATAGTTGAAAGAAGCAAGCTGTATTTTGATTGGGATACTGTATTTCTTTTTTGCGCTGCGTAAAGAGCGAATAGAAAGAGTGCTGCAAGCTGTGTGGTATAACCTTTTGTTGTGGCTACGGCAATCTCGGGTCCGGCCCAGGTATAAAGGGTATAGTCTGCCAGTTTTGCAATGGCGCTGCCGACAACGTTTACTATGGCAAGTGTTTTCGATCCGCGCTTTTTGCATTCTTTCATTGCGGCAATAGTATCTGCCGTTTCTCCGGACTGGGAAATAATGATTATAAGGGTTTTTTCGTCGTAGAAAGCATTTCCGTAGCGAAGCTCGCTTGCAAGCTCTGTCTGAACTGGAAGTCCGGTAAGCTGCTCTATTGCGTATCTTGCGGCGCAACCGGCATAATATGCCGAACCACAAGCAGTAATTATTATTTTAGATATATTCTCGAGATAACCCTCTTCGAACTGAATATCGTCAAGCTCAATATGTCCGTTCTTTATCCTGGGCGCAATGGTTGCTGTTACCGCATTGGGCTGCTCGATTATCTCCTTTAGCATAAAGTGGTCAAAACCACCTTTTTCTGCTGCGGAAACATCCCAGTTTATATGACTTATCTCTTTTTGTATGGTTTTTCCTTGGGGATTGAATACATTGATTTCATCTTTACTTATTTCAGCAAACTCCCCATCATCCATATAAATAACGTTTCTTGAGTATGCTATTAGGGCTGTAATATCTGAAGCGAAATAATTTTCCCCTATACCAAGTCCGAGAATGAGAGGGCTCTGCTCGCGCGCTACATAAATTTTATCCGGACAGTCCGTGCAGACAACTCCGAGCGCGTATGAGCCTCTAAGCCTAGACACAGTCTTAATTATGGCTTTTTTCATGTCTCCGCTGTAATACATTTCAATTAAATGCACTACTACTTCCGTGTCCGTTTCACTTTCGAATTTATATCCGCGCTCTATAAGTTCCTGACGAAGAACAGCATAGTTTTCAATAATGCCGTTGTGAACAACTGCGAACTTGCCATCGTTGCTCCTGTGCGGATGCGCATTTGTGTCTGTAGGCGCGCCGTGAGTGGCCCATCTTGTATGTCCTATTCCCGTAAGTCCCGGGCAGGCATTTCCGTTTGAAACCTTTTCGCAAAGCCCGGCGATTCTTCCGGACACTTTGGTAACGGATAATTTGCCACCATCCGTTACTGCGATTCCGGCCGAATCGTATCCTCTATATTCGAGCTTTTTCAGCCCCTCAAGAAGAATGGGCGCAGCATCCTGCATTCCCGTATATCCAACTATTCCGCACATTTTTTAATAATACCCCTTTGCATTATTATTCCCATTCAACCGTTGCTGGCGGTTTACTGGTTATGTCGTATACTACTCTTGTAATACCTTTAATTTCGTTTGTTATTCTACTGCTTGCTTTTTCTAAAACCTCATATGGAAGTTTTGTCCATTCAGCAGTCATAAAATCATCTGTTGCCACCGAACGAAGAACAACCGTTCTTCCGTAAGTTCTAGCGTCGCCCATTACGCCCACGCTTTTAACGTCTGTAAGCACTGCAAAATATTGATTTGCGCCAAGAACATACCGGGAGTTTTCTATTTCACATCTAAAGATTGCGTCTGCCTCGCGAAGAATATCCAGTTTTTCTTTGGTTACTTCGCCTATTATCCTAACGGCTAGGCCCGGGCCGGGAAAAGGCTGTCTAAAAACTATTTCCTTTGGAAGTCCGAGTTTAAGCCCAACCTCTCTAACTTCGTCTTTAAAAAGATCTCTTAAAGGCTCAACTACACTTTCAAACAATATGTCTTTAGGAAGTCCTCCGACATTGTGGTGGCTTTTTATCACCGCAGCGTCGCCCTTTCCGCTTTCTATTACATCCGGGTAAATTGTTCCTTGGGCTAATACCTCGGTTTTTTCGAGTTTTTTAGCTTCTTCTTCAAATACCCTGATAAACTCTTCGCCTATAATCTTTCTCTTCTTTTCAGGTTCGGTTACTCCCTTTAGCTTTGAAAGGAACCGCTCCTGTGCATTTACGCGAATAAGATTTATTCCGAATGCGCCCGAAAAAGTTTTTTCTACTAGGTCGCCTTCATCTTTCCTAAGAAGTCCGTGGTCTACAAAAACACATGTAAGGCGGCTCCCGATTGCTTTATGGAGCAGAACTGCCGCAACCGATGAGTCAACTCCTCCGGATAGGGCGAGAAGAACATTTTTGCCGGCAAGCGTTTTTTGCAAGGAGTTAGCCGAAGCGCTGATGAAATTGTCCATTTTCCAGCTTTGGCTTAGCCTGCATATCTTAAAAAGAAAATTCCTTATTATTTGCTGTCCATAGTCCGTATGAGTAACTTCGGGATGAAACTGAACTGCGTATAAGTTTCTTTTAGAGTCGCACATCGCTGCGCAAGGACACTTGTCTGTTGTTGCTATTATCTCGAATCCAGCGGGCGGTCTTTTTATATAATCCGTATGGCTCATCCAGCAAGTGCTTTTTGCAGGAACGTCTATAAACAAAGGATTATCGCTTACGCTTAGCTCTGTTTTTCCATACTCGCTTGAGTTTTCTGCCGAAGTAACCTCGCCACCTGCCATATATGCCATAAGCTGCGCTCCGTAGCAAATTCCAAGAATCGGCAGTCCTAGGCTCAATACTTTCGGATCATAGTGCGGAGAGGATTCATCGAACACGCTGTTCGGACCTCCGGTAAAAATAATACCGCTGTATTTTTCTTTTATTATTTCTTCGGGAGTAATACTGCTGAATGCTCTTATCTCGGCATACACATGTTCGCTGCGAACGCGTCTAGCAATGAGTTGATTGTATTGTCCGCCAAAATCCAGAACTAATATTTTATCCGTGCTCGAGGTCATTCGTTATAGATTAATCTCCGTCTTTTCTTTTTTTATATTCTTAAGCATCGGCCTAACTTTTTTAAGGAATGCCGTAACCTGCTCGCTGCATCTTCCTATGTAAAGGGACGGACGCAGTAGTTTTTTCATTTCGTCCTCGCTTAGACCAAACTCTTTTTCTGCTGCAAGGCGGCTAAGTAGATCGCACTTTTCTCCGTTCTTCATTTTTGCAGTAGCTTCCATTGAGCAGGAACGGATTATCTCATGAATCTTTTGTCTGTCTCCTCCCCTTTTAACGGCTTCCATCATTAGGTTTTCAGTTGCTATAAACGGGAGATATTCTTCCACTGTTTTTTCAATAATTTTTTCGTTAACAACAAGCCCGTCTGTTACGTTGCGAGCAAGACGCAATATGGAGTCGGCACACAGGAAGCCCTCAGGAATGGAAATCCGGCGATTAGCCGAATCGTCGAGCGTTCTTTCAAGCCACTGCACGGATGCTGTCATGGCAGCGTTTGCTGCGTCAGCAATAAGATACCGAGCAAGAGAGCAGATCCTCTCACTTCTCATCGGATTGCGCTTGTATGCCATAGCAGAAGATCCTATCTGGTTTTTCTCAAAAGGCTCTTCAAGCTGACGGTCATGCTGAAGCAGACGGATATCGTTTGCCATGCGGTAGCAGCTAACGGCTATGGAGCTAAGTGCATTGAGCACCCTGCTATCGACTTTTCTCGGATAGGTTTGCCCGCATACATCAAACAGCTCATCAAAGCCAAAGTCCGCTGCGATGCGCCTGTTCATTTCATCAATTTTTGACTGATCTCCGTCAAATAAATCAATAAAACTTGCCTCGGTTCCGGTAGTTCCTCGGCATCCTAAAAATTTAATATTATGAAGAGCAAAGTCTATTTCTTTAACGTCGCTAACTAAGTCCTGCATCCAAAGTGTTATGCGCTTTCCTACGGTCACAAGCTGAGCTGGCTGGTAGTGCGTATAGCCTAACGTCGGAAGGTCTTTATATTTGTCTGCTAGAACGTATAAGTTAGAAATCACTCCGAGCACTTCGCTCTTTATGTATGTCAAAGCTTTTTTGTAAATAATAAGGTCCGCGTTGTCTGTAACAAAACAACTCGTAGCGCCAAGATGAATAATACCCGCTGCACTAGGAGCAACTTTGCCATAGGCATAAATATGCGCCATAACGTCATGGCGAACCTGCTTCTCTCTTTCGGCTACAACGGCATAGTCAATATCCGCAATATGTGCGCGCATTTCCTCAACCTGCGACTGCGAGATAGGAAGGCCGAGTTCGGATTGTGCTCTAGCTAAAGAAATCCAAAGCTCTCTCCACTGTCTATACCTGCTGTCCGCTGAAAACAATTGAAGCATATAATCCGAGGCATATCTAGAAGATAATGGGGACTCATATTTATCTGTCATTGTCTTTACTCCTTACTATTTTCTTACTATAAGGTGATCTCTTTCCGGACCAACCGAAACATATGTTATGGGGCAATGTGTTTCTTTTTCAACAAACTGCACATATTCTTTTGCCTGAATGGGAAGATCTTCCCATGTCTTAACAGAACTTATGTCTTTTCTCCAGCCTTCAAAATATTTAATCACGGGTCTGGCTCTGTTTAAAGCTGCGGGGAAAGGAAACTCGTCTGTTTCTTTACCATCGACAATATATTTAGTGCAAACAGGGATTTTATCCATATAGCTTAGAACGTCAAGCTTGGTTAGCGCTATCTCGGTAGCCGCCTGAACCTCAATGCCGTATCTGGTTGCAACTATATCTAATGGACCAACGCGCCTTGGCCGGCCGGTTTTTGCTCCGTATTCCTGTCCGGCGGTTCTAAGTCTTTCAGCTTCTTCACCGAACATTTCGCATACAAACGGCCCTTCGCCAACACAAGTTGAATATGCTTTTACTACCCCTACAACATCTTTTATCTTTGCCCCGCCGTATCCTGAACCAACCGGCGCGAAAGCGGCTGTTGTGTTTGATGACGTCGTGTACGGATATATTCCACAGTCAAGGTCCCTTAGCGAGCCGAGCTGTGCTTCAAAAAGAATGCTGCGACCCGTTTTATCCGCCTCTCTTAAAATCGCTCCCGTGTTGCTAATAAACGGCTTTATCTTTTCGCAGTAATTGTCTATCCAGGCCTTTAGCTCATCTAAGGTATAACCTTTAGCCCCGTAAACCCTAGTTAGAATAAGGTTCTTCCACTCTAAAAGGTCTTTTAGGTGCTCAATGAGTTCGTCCGGGTAGAAGAGCTCTCCTGCAAGAATCGTCTTTTTTTGATATTTGTCCGAATAAAACGGAGCGATTCCCTGTTTTGTGGAACCATATTTCTTATTTGCAAGCCTTTTCTCTTCGAGCTCGTCGAGTTCTCTATGCCAAGGCAAAAGAAGCGATGACCGGTCGGATATTTTAAAATTATCCGGAGTTATTTCAACGCCTTGAGCTCTTGTGTCGCAAATTTCTTTCCAAAGGTTTTCCGGGTCTAAAGCAACGCCGTTGCCTAGAATGTTAACAACGCCTTTTCTAAATATTCCGCTAGGCAAAAGGTGGAGAGCAAATTTCCCTTCTTCGTTAATAACCGTATGCCCTGCGTTTCCTCCGCCTTGGTAGCGAACTACAATGTCGAACTTTTCGGTAAAGTAATCGACCATACGGCCTTTCCCTTCATCTCCCCAGTTAATACCTACTATAGCACAATGTGGCACGTTAAGCTTCCTCCGAATGATTGCTTTTAAATATGTGCGGAAAGTCTTTTCATTATCTCTTCGTAAGCTTCCTCAACTCCTCCGAGATCTCTTCTAAATCTATCTTTGTCTAATTTTTCTCCGGTTTTGCTGTCCCAAAGGCGGCAGGTGTCCGGACTAATCTCATCAGCTAAAACAATAGTTCCGTCAGATGTCTTTCCAAACTCAAGTTTGAAATCTACGAGAGTAACGCCGCACTCCTTCCAGAATGCTTTGAGTTTCTCGTTTACGAGGAATGCGTATTTTTTAATCTGTGCAATATCCGCTTCGCTCGCTATCTTCAAAGCAAGTGCATGATAATCATTAATAAGCGGATCTCCAAGCTCGTCGTTTTTATATGAAAACTCAATCGTGGGAGAATCAAAAACAACGCCTTCTGCTACGCCGTATCTCTTTGAAAAAGAGCCGGCAGCAATGTTTCGTATAATTACTTCAAGCGGCACAATCGATACTTTCTTTACAATCGTGTCTCTATCGTTGATTTCTCTAACGAAATGCGTGGGAATTCCTTCTTTTTCAAGGAGCATCATCAAACGATTGCTCATCTTGTTGTTGATGACTCCCTTGCCTGCAATTTGGCCCTTTTTAAGTCCATTGAATGCTGTGGCATCATCTTTGTAATGAACAATCAAAAGCTCGGGATCGTCGGTTAAAAATACCTTTTTTGCTTTTCCTTCGTAAAGTTGATCTCTCTGCGTCATAACTTACACCTTTTTCGTCATCAGATGATTATAGATTGGTCTGTAACGAACATATTATTTTTAAAAAATTAAGGCAAAGAAGCTCGAGCATAACCCTCAAAGACACCTTTGCCCTTTACGCATTTATTATACTTTTACGACCAAGATATTGTCAACCAAGGCGGTATGAATTTTCGTATTTTTAAACCTATTTCCCGCTGTCTCCGTAGTTAGAAAGCACGCGCGCTGACGGATCGTTTACATCGCAACCTTTCCATGATTTGTTGGGCATCCAAAAGTCCACTACCATTTCGGCCTGACCGGGATAATATTTTTCAAATATTTCGCGGTATAAAAGCGATTCTTTAGTGAAAGGACGGGAATAGTCGTACTTTTGGCTCAATTGAGCAAACTGCTCATCGGTGTACTGTTTTTCAGCGTACTCCTTTAGATAATCCACCATCGAGTGACCGACGGCATCTGAAAAAGCAGCTTTTTCTCTCCAGAGTATTTCGTCCGGTAGATATCCATCATCTTCGAAAGCTCTTCTCAGTAAATACTTTCCCTTTCCGTATTTATTTAACTTCATTTCAGGGTCAAGCGACATTACATATTTTACAAAATCCAGATCTCCGAAAGGAACTCTAGCTTCAAGCGAGTTAACCGAAATGCACCTGTCTGCGCGGAGAACGTCATACATATGCAATTCTTTTATTCTTTTTTGCGCCTCCTTTTGGAACGCCTCGGCACTTGGAGCAAAATCCGTGTATTTATAGCCGAATAGTTCATCCGATATTTCACCGGTTAAAAGCACTCTTTCATCCGTTGTTTCATGTATGGCTTTGCACACAAGATACATTCCCATAGACGCTCTTATCGTCGTTATGTCATATGTTCCAAGCAGATGAACAACGTCGTCTAGCGAAGAAATAACCTGCTTCGGGGTCATGTATACTTCCTGGTGATCACTACCTATGTAATCCGCAACGATTCGCGCGTACTTTAGGTCAATAGCGTCTTCACTCATTCCAATGGCGAATGTTTTAATTGGCCTGCCGCTCTTTTTAGCGGCTATAGCGCATACGAGCGAGGAGTCCAGTCCGCCTGAAAGCAGGAAGCCGACTTTAGCGTCCGCAACAAGTCTCTTTTCCACGCCTTTAATTAGTTTTTCCCTAATATTTGCGCACGCCTCGTCAAGCGGTGGAGATATAATCTCGGTCGGCTCTGAGATGTTGTTATAGCAAACGAACTTTCCATTTGCATAGTAGTTGCCTGGCGGGAAAGGCATTATCTTATCCACAATGCCGACAATGTTCTTTGCTTCGCTTGCAAAAACTATCGTTCCCTTTTCATCGTAGCCGTAATAGAGAGGCCTTATACCTATAGGGTCTCTAGCTGCAATATAATCCCTTTTTTCTCCGTCATAGAGCACAAGGGCAAATTCGGCGTCAAGTAGATTAAACATCTTCGTTCCGAACTCTTTATACAGCGGAAGAAGAATCTCGCAGTCGCTATCGCTCTCGAAACTATAACCCTTTTTAATGAGGTCGTCTTTTAGTGCTTTGAATCCGTATATCTCGCCGTTACAAACCACGTAGCTGCTTCCAAGCTTAAACGGCTGCATTCCAGAGTCGGTTAGGCCCATTATTGCAAGGCGGTGAAACCCTAGTATTCATTTGCCTGCCGCGACAAGGCGACAGTCAACGGGGCCTCTATATTTCGTTTTGTCAAAACCGTTCTTAAATTTTTCAAAATCTACCGGCTCACCGCAATATCCTATAATAGAACACATAAAAAGAAATCTCCCGTAAAATTATTCTCAGCCTAATATACAGGGCGATTGCTGCGGTCGCTGTGCCACCTGTACTTTTTTCTCTTTTTTGTTGTGTTTTTGTTAATGGAATTGTTGTTTCTCTAGTGGCTGCTCTATCCTGCTCTCAGCATTTCGCATGACTCTCTGTATAAGCCCGCGCACTGATACTTGTTTCCATTGCTATAGTAACTATGGCATCCGGGAAGAGGCTTTTGCCTCCCCCCGGCTTCCAAACAGTTTACTCTTCATCCTGAAGGGCGTCGTACCCTTCTTCTCCCGTTCTAACTTTAACAACGTTCTCAACATCGTAAACACAGATCTTTCCGTCGCCTATATGTCCGGTATACAGAACTTTCTTTGCCGCTTCCACTAGCTGGCGAACAGGTACTTTGCTGACTACGATATCCACCTGAATCTTAGGAAGGAGCGTTGCTTCAACCTGAACGCCTCTATAATATTCGGGCTTTCCTTTCTGGGCGCCGCATCCAAGAACGTGCGAGACCGTCATTCCGGTTATTCCTATGTTCATCATCGCACTCTTTAAAGCTTCAAGCTTTGATTCTTTGCAGATGATTTCTACTTTTGTCATCTTTGGCCTATCGCTTGAGAATACCGGCTGTTTTATAACGGGCACGGCTTCTGCCGGCGGAACGTCTCCGCTAACCGCAGTTACCTCACCTTCGTCGTAGTCGATGCTTTCGACTGCAGGAAGGAAGTCTGCGTATGCGCTAGGAAGGCCATGCTCGGTGCTGTCAAGTCCCTTTATCTCTTCTTCTCTAGATACGCGAAGTCCTATTGTCTTTTTTATAACGAAGAAAGTTAAGGTCATCATCAGCGCGGTCCAGGCAAGTATTGCAAGAATTCCAAGCGTCTGAACCCCAAGGAGTGTAAACGAACCGGTGTAGAATAATCCGCTAAGTCCGGCGGGGGCCGCAGGGTTAGCGAACAAACCTACCGCGATTGTTCCCCAAACGCCATTAGCAAGGTGAACTCCGACTGCGCCGACAGGGTCATCTATGTGAAGTTTTAAATCAAGAAACTCTACGACTACCACAACGAGCAATCCGGATACAAGACCTATTATAAAAGACCCTAGAGCGTCTACCGCATCACAGCCTGCCGTTATTGCCACAAGTCCCGCTAGAGAGCCGTTTAGACACATCGATACATCCGGCTTGCCGTTTTTGATCCAGGTAAAAATCATAGTTGCGCAGGTAGCGACAGCGGGTGCAATCGTCGTTGTAACAAAGATTGAAGCAAGCGACTCTCCGTTCCAGGCGGCAGCTCCGTTAAAGCCGTACCAGCCAAACCAGAGAATGAAGCATCCGAGTGCGCCGAGCGTAATGGAGTGGCCCGGAATAGCATTGACTTTTTTTATCTTACCGTCATCGCCCTTTACATATTTACCGAGTCTAGGCCCTACCATTATGGCGCCTATAAGCGCTGTAATTCCTCCAACCGAGTGAATAGCTGCAGAACCCGCAAAGTCGTGAAAGCCCATTTGAGCAAGCCAGCCCTGCGCGTTCCAAACCCATCCGGCCTCTATAGGATAAACAAATAAAGATATTACTCCCGAATAAATGCAGTAGGATATAAACCTTGTTCTTTCCGCCATTGAGCCGGAAACGATTGTAGCTGCCGTTGCACAAAATACAAGGTTAAATACGAACGACGGACCGTTTCCTCCGGAAATGAATTCTCCGAAATCCGCAAAAATGTTTAGGTTCGGAACTCCGAATATTCCAAAGACATAATCCTCTGCCATCATCAATGAAAAGCCTAATAATACAAATGCAACAGTACCTATGCAAAAATCCATAAGGTTTTTCATTATAATGTTTCCGGCATTCTTTGCACGGGTAAAACCAGTCTCAACCATCGCAAAGCCTGCCTGCATAAAAAAGACAAGAGCGGCGCCGATCAAGAGCCAGAGTCCGAAAACTTCTGTATTGACAGTTTCACCAATAAGTCTAGTTATTTCTTCAATTGCCATAATATACCTCCTGTCCCCCTTTGTAATTTTTTATCTTACTCCGAACAAAAGCTCTCCGTATGTAGGGAACGGCCAGTAATTCTTTGCCGTTATAAGCTCGGCCTCGTCACAAGCCACCCTAAGCTCGCTCATGCTCGGAAGCACATTGTCTCTGATGTATGCGGATTCTTCGATAATATCTCCGCAAAGGCCGATTCCTCTTATAGCGGCTTCAAGCGCAGAGACGCCTTCATCCATTCTGTCAATGTATATAGCGGTTGTTTTAACAAGTTGTTTTTCGTACTCGCTAACTGCCGCTTCGTCTATAGCCATTTTTGTCTTAACTGCTTTAGCTATATCCATCGAATAAGCCTGCACCGCAGGAATAATCTGTGTTTTAACCATCTGAACCATTGTGCTGGCCTCAATAGATACTGACTTGCAATAGTTTTCAAGCATTATCTCGCATCTGGATTTCAGCTCAGCCTCACTGAATACGCCAAGTCCCGTCAGCATATCCACATTCTTTTTGTCAAGAAGGTGCGGCATGCAGTCGGGTGTTGTTTTGTAGTTAGACAGTCCTCTTTTAACGGCTTCGTCAATCCATTCGTCATTGTATCCGTTGCCATTGAAGATTATTCTCTTGTGGTCTTTTACTGTTTTATAAATAAGGTCATGAAGCACTGCGTTGAAGTCACTTGCTTTTTCAAGCTTGTCTGCAAACAGCCTGAGACTTTCGGCTACTGCGCTGTTTATCATGATATTTGCGCATGCTATGCTGTTTGATGATCCAAGCATTCTGAATTCAAATTTGTTTCCGGTGAAGGCAAACGGGGACGTTCTGTTTCTATCCGTAGTGTCTCTATTGAATTTCGGAAGAACGTCTACGCCAAGCTTCATCTGCATTTTCTTTGTTCCGGCATAGTGCGCGCCTGTTTCAATTGCCTCTAGAACGGCATTAAGTTCGTCGCCGAGGAAAACGGAAACTATTGCGGGAGGAGCCTCGTTGGCACCAAGTCTATGGTCGTTTCCTGCTGTAGCTACAGAAAGCCTTAACAAATCCTGATAATCGTCAACAGCTTTTATAACTGCGCAAAGGAACAACAGAAACTGGGCATTTTCATGAGGCGTATCTCCAGGAGAAAGGAGATTCTGCCCGGCATCAGTTGCTATAGACCAGTTGTTGTGCTTTCCTGAGCCATTTACTCCCGCAAATGGTTTCTCGTGAAGAAGACATACTAGGCCATGCCGTGCCGCCACTTTCTGCATTATTTCCATTGTGAGCTGGTTGTGGTCGGTAGCGATATTTGTTGTGGAATAAATGGGCGCGAGCTCGTGCTGAGCGGGAGCAACCTCGTTATGCTCTGTTTTAGCGAGAATGCCGAGCTTCCAAAGTTCTACGTTTAGGTCATCCATGAATTCTGCTACTTTGGGCTTGATTACTCCGAAATAGTGATCATCCATTTCCTGTCCTTTTGGCGGTTTTGCACCGAACAGCGTTCTTCCAGTATATTTTAAATCCGGCCTTTTATCGTACATTTCTGCTGTTATAAGGAAGTACTCCTGCTCCGGTCCAACCGAACTTGTTACTCTTTTAACGCTCGTATTTCCAAAAAGCTTTAATACTCTTAATGCCTGCTTGTTTAGAGCTTCCATAGACCTAAGCAAAGGTGTTTTCTTATCAAGGGCGTGCCCGCCGTATGAACAGAATGCTGTCGGAATGCAAAGAGTCTTGTTTTTAATGAAGGCATAGCTCGTCGGGTCCCATGCCGTATAGCCTCTAGCCTCGAAAGTCGCTCTCAGTCCACCACTTGGGAAACTTGAAGCATCCGGCTCGCCCTTAATTAGCTCTTTGCCAGAAAACTCTAAGATTACTCCGCCATCCGGAGAGGGAGAAATGAAGCTATCGTGCTTTTCTGCGGTCACTCCGGTAAGCGGCTGAAACCAGTGCGTATAATGCGTTGCGCCTTTAGAAACCGCCCAATCCTTCATTGCTGTAGCAACAGCGTTGGCAACATTAATATCCAGCTCAGAGCCTTCGTCAATCGTTTTTTTCATTGACTGATAAACTTTCTCGGGCAGCATTGCCTTCATTACTCTGTCGTCGAAAACCAAACTTCCAAAATAATCTTTTATTGTTTCCATTTTTTTATTCTCCTGTTTTATATAGAAAAAGACGTCTTAATTGCCGAAGCGCTAAGACGTCTTTGCCTTATTTTCTATTTATCTTATTTTTATACGATTCCCTGAAGAGTCATTGCGTTAACAACTTTTTCAAAGCCAGCAATATTAGCCCCTACTACATAATTGCCATCAAAGCCATATTTCTTAGCGGCATCATCAATATTGTGATAGAGAGCAACCATAATTCCCTTAAGCTTTGCGTCTACTTCTTCAAATGACCAGTGGAGTCTTTCACTGTTCTGTGACATTTCAAGTGCGGATGTTGCTACACCACCTGCGTTTGCTGCCTTTCCAGGAAGGAAGAGAACTCCATTCTTTTGAAGGTACTCTGTAGCATCAAGTGTTGTGGGCATGTTTGCGCCCTCTGCAACGGCAATAACACCGTTCTTAACAAGTGCTTTTGCGTCGTCAATATTGAGTTCGTTTTGAGTTGCGCAAGGAAGTGCGATATCTGTCTTGATTGTCCAAACGCCTCTGCCCTCATGATACTCTGAGTTAGGTCTATACTTTTTATATTCGGTAAGTCTTTGACGCTTAACCTCCTTGATTTCCTTAAGGGCTGCAACATCAATTCCATCGGGGTCATATACCCAACCGGTTGAATCCGAGCAGGTAACAACCTTAGCGCCGAGCTGCTGAGCTTTCTGGATTGCATAGATTGCAACGTTTCCAGCACCAGACACTGCTGCGGTTTTGCCCTTTAATGATAGGCCGTGGCACTTAAAGAGTTCTTCAACAATATAGATGAGTCCATATCCGGTTGCCTCTGTTCTTACTAAAGATCCACCATATGACAGACCCTTTCCTGTAAGAACGCCTTCGAATACGCCCTTAATTCTCTTATATTGTCCAAACATATATCCTATTTCACGAGCGCCTGTTCCGATATCTCCTGCGGGAACGTCGGTATCTGCGCCTATATATTTGCAAAGTTCTGTCATAAAGCTCTGGCAGAATGCCATAACTTCGCGATCGCTCTTACCTTTAGGGTCAAAGTCCGAACCGCCTTTTCCTCCGCCGATGGGAAGGCCGGTAAGGCTGTTCTTAAAAATCTGTTCAAAGCCAAGGAATTTAATAATACCAAGGTTTACAGAAGGGTGAAGTCTAAGTCCTCCCTTGTAAGGTCCAATTGCGCTATTGAACTGAACTCTGTATCCTGTGTTAACCTGAACCTGACCTTTGTCATCTACCCAAGGCACACGGAATTTAATCTGTCTTTCGGGATTGACGATTCTTTCGAGAAGCGCATCACGGCGGAAAGCTTCTTCGTTTGCGTCAACTACCGGGCGAAGAGATTCAAGAACCTCTTTTACTGCCTGATGGAATTCTGGCTCGCTCGGGTTTTCTTTAACCACTCTGGCAATTACTTCATCTACATACGACATATTTTTCTCTCCTCTTTTTGCCCCCTCCTTTTATCACCTACGCCTTTTGATAATAAAAAGAGATAACTAATGGGGCCCGTATATAAATATAATAAATTTTTTTCCATAAATAAAGCAAAAAGGACGGCTTTAAGCATTTCGCTTAAAAGACGTCCTTGCCTTTATGCGTGAATTGTACACCCTGCAAAAAAAAGTTGTCAATTGTTTTTTTTGGTTTTTTTCGCATTTTTAAAAGATATTTTTTGAAGGCGCTTACGTGCGTTTTTTTCTTATTATTAATATAACTTTTGTTTGATTTTCACTTATCGCGGGACTAGCTTAGCGTATTTTTTGTTGACAATCAAAAAAATTATGCCGTATAATTCGTTTGGATGAGCAAAGGCGTTCTTTCCAGCGTAGACAATGTTCTATGTTGAAGCGAGCGCCTTTTTTGTTTAATTTCTCACCTAAAGGAAACCATACCGCAATGAAAAGAGAAGGACAAGTAAGAATCCCGTCAGGGTGCGCAATAGCGGCCGCAATATCTACAAACGGAACCCGCTTTTCCGGAAAAATGATAACAGACGCAATGAAACCTATGCATGACCGCTCGAATGGTCTTGGCGGAGGTTTTGCGGCTTACGGCATTTATCCGGATTACAAAGACTTCTATGCGCTACATATGTTTTTTGACGAACGTAGCACTAGAAAAAACTGTGAGGCCTTTCTAAAAGAAAGATTTGAGATCGTCAAATCCGAAATAATCCCCACTAGGAAAATCCCTACCATTACGGACGAGCCCATAATATGGAGATATTTTGTCTCTCCTCTAAACTCCGTTTTGCAAAGCATGCAGTTAGACGAAAAAGAATTCGTTGCTAGAACTGTAATGAAGATCAATACCGAAATGGACGGAGCATATGTTTTTTCGAGCGGAAAGAATATGGGGACCTTTAAAGCTGTCGGTTTCCCGGAAGATGTCGGCGAGTTTTACAGACTAGAAGAATACGAAGGATATAGCTGGACCGCACATGGCCGCTATCCTACCAACACCCCCGGCTGGTGGGGCGGAGCGCATCCTTTCACTCTTCTAGACTGGTCGGTCGTACACAATGGAGAAATCTCTTCATATGACGCTAACCGCCGCTTTATCGAAATGTTCGGTTATAAATGCAATCTTCAAACAGATACCGAAGTCATTACTTATATTATGGACTATTTGCTTAGAGTGCAGGGGCTTAGCCTTGAAGAAGCGGCATCAGTCATTGCGGCGCCTTTTTGGAGCACAATAGAAAAAAAGACTGACGAATATGACAAACAAAAGCATTTGTTTTTGAGAACGCTCTTTCCCAGCCTCCTTATAACCGGACCTTTTTCAATAGTGCTCGGCTTTAACGGAGGACTTATGGCGCTAAACGATAGGCTTAAACTTAGATCAATGGTTGTCGGGCAAAAAGACGACATGGTCTATATTGCAAGCGAGGAAGCCGCAATAAGGGTTATGAATCCTTGCGCCGAAAACATTTGGGCGCCGACCGGCGGAGAGCCTGTAGTAATTAAACTAAAGGATGGTACATACTGATGGGCGTAGATTTTTTATATCCTGAATACGAAGTTATAAGAAATGAAAGCAGATGCATTGCCTGTCGCGTATGCGAAAGACAGTGCTCTAATGAGGTGCATTATTTTAATGCCGAAAAAGGGCTGATGATGTCTGATGAGACAAAATGCGTTAATTGCCAAAGATGTGTCTCCCTTTGCCCTACAAGAGCTTTGAAAATAGTAAAAAGCGATTGCCTGCTTAAAGAGAGCGCAAACTGGCAAAACGATACAATCAGAGAGATTTACAAACAGGCAGGAAGCGGCGGCGTTCTCCTTTCTTCTATGGGTAATCCCAAGCCTTTGCCTGTTTATTGGGACAAAATCCTTATAAACGCTTCCCAGGTTACAAACCCGCCCATAGACCCCCTTCGAGAGCCTATGGAAACACGCGTATTCCTTGGCAAAAAGCCGGAAAAGATTTCTCGCCTAGGCGATGGAAAACTAAATTTTGATCTTCCCCCTCAGCTCAGCCTAACAATGCCTGTAATGTTCTCTGCAATGAGCTACGGATCTATCAGTTACAACGCACACGCCTCTCTAGCGCGTGCGGCAACCCAGCTTGGCATTCTTTACAACACTGGTGAAGGCGGTCTTCATGAAGACTTCTATAAATATGGCGCAAATACCATCGTTCAAGTAGCAAGCGGAAGATTTGGCGTTCATGAAGATTATTTAAGTGCGGGCGCTGCAATAGAAATAAAAATGGGACAAGGCGCAAAACCCGGAATAGGCGGGCACCTTCCCGGAGCAAAAATCGTTGGAGACGTCAGCAAAACCAGAATGATTCCGGAGGGCTCGGATGCAATCTCCCCTGCTCCGCATCATGACATTTATTCTATAGAGGATCTTCGACAACTCGTCTTCTCGCTTAAAGAAGCTACCTGCTATAAAAAGCCTGTAATCGTTAAGATTGCGGCTGTTCACAATATAGCGGCAATTGCAAGCGGAATAGCTAGAAGCGGTGCAGATATAATAGCAATCGATGGTTTTCGTGGCGGAACGGGCGCCGCTCCCACACGGATAAGAGACAATGTCGGCATTCCCATTGAGCTTGCTCTAGCTGCAGTTGACCAGCGGCTTAGAGATGAAGGCATCAGGAACAATGTTTCGCTAGTTGTTGGCGGAAGCATAAGAAGCTCTGCTGATGTCGTTAAAGCAATTGCTCTTGGTGCGGATGCGTGCTAC
>JAGCYK010000094.1 GCA_017960845.1 Clostridia bacterium
CAACAAGTTCAACAGCGGGAACCTGAACTCCGTTTCTCTTAGCATAATCTCCGTAAGGCTTTGAAACGTAAATAGGAACTGAGTACTTGCCACTAACGTAAATAGCAGAAGTGTTAGTTACTTTTACGCTTACGGTATATGTTCTATCACCATTCTTCGTAACAGAGATATCGCTTGTTTCGAAGTCAGCATAAGAAAGTCCATAACCGAAAGGATATGCAACAGTATTAGCGTAATTGAAGTTGCCTACGTTGTTTGTTCCTAAAACTACGTCTTCATAACGAGTCTCGGTGTATCTGTATCCAAGGTAGAGACCTTCCTGGTAAACTGAGTAGTTTGAGAAAGAAGCCTCAGGATAGCTACCGGTTGCCCATTTAGTAGGCAATCCAGCTGCTTCAGCTCCCAGATATTCACGAGGTGTGAAGTTAACGTTTACAGGGTTGAATGCATTATCTTGGAACATTGTGTCGGGAAGTCTTCCGGAAGGAGTTTCATCACCAACAATTAATTCACCGATTGCTTTTCCACCAAGACCAGGAGTACCGATCCAAAGAGCGGAGTCGATACCATATGCAGGGTCATTGATGAAGTTACCTTCAAGCATAGCTGCAAAGTTGAGAACCACGATTATTTTACTAATCTCGCCTCTATCTTTCTTTGCCTTAAGTCCTTTGAGCATATCAATCTCATTCTGGTTAAGACCGAGGTAGTCTTTTCCAAGACCATCGTCATTATCGATACCATCATGACCAAAAGCATTACCAGCATCTGCACCTTCTTTTTCTGCTCTAAGCGGGTAGTTTCTAAGGTCGTTTCCTTCACCACCATTACGTGCTACAACAACAAGAGCTGTGTTGTAACTATTAATGGATGTAAGAAGTTCAGGAGTGAAAACATCCCAAGGTACTTCATTAATCTTGTGAATTGCCTTACCAAAGCTACCAGATGTGGTTCTGCGATAACTTCTCCAAGAACTATCATTATACTGAGCTAACATTGTCGGGTTAATGTCAAGACCAGCCATTGTTAGAGAGTCAACAAAATTAACTGCCGCACTTGTACTAATACCACCGGAACCGGTACCACCATAAACAGGGTTAACCCAGTTTGTACCCATAAGTGTTACCTTAGTGTTTTTAGCAAGAGGAAGTGCGTTATTTGTATTTTTCAAAAGTACACTACCTTCTGCTACGACTCTTCTTGCTGTTTCTTTACCAAAAGCGGTTTTTGCATCAGCAGATTCGAAATCAGATTTAATGTACTGTGTATCTGCGTCCGGATCAACATCCTCGTTTACGATTTCAAATGTTTGAATCTCAAGAGTGTTGTTGATAATGGTCGCATTATCGAACATTATTATTGTTCCTAATGCCATAATTCCGCAGAGAACCGTCATTACGACAAGTAGAATTTTTCTTAATAATTTTAACATCTTTTTCTCCTTATGCGTTCTCTTTATTAACAATAGGAGCAAATATACTTACTATACTTGCTGCAATAGCTAATAAGAAGAAAACTGCTGCTGCAATAATTTCTCCAGGTACTGCAAAACTTCCCCAGAATGCTGCTGAAATAATGTAATCATACACATAGTATAGAACCATTATGAAAGCAAAAAATATTGTAGCGAACAGTACTCCTGGAACATATTTGTATTGTTTTAATACAAGAAGTCCTGCGCCAACAACCACTCCCACTATAAGTGAAACGATTGCTTCCCAAGACAAAAATCCTATTTGACTAAAGCCAATGGAGTAAACTAATATCGTAACAAGCGACAAGAACATAGTCGCAAGAATTACGTAGAAACCATAGCTTTTGTCACTAAGATATTCTTTAATATTCATATAAATAGAAACCTCCTAGTTTGTTTTCTCAGGTCCAATATGTATTTTCTATCGTATACATATGCACGCGGGGAACTTATTTTAAATAACGTTTAAAAAAGTTCATCCACGATTTTCTTATTTTCATTAAATAATAGATTTCCTTTTTTTGACTTTCCTTTTACCCTCCTTTTTTATTATTTTTTTTGAAAGCGTAAGGAAACTTAAAGATGCAAAAAACCAAACCGCCTTCATTATTCGGCATTTGCTTTTGTGGCCCATTCGTCTTATCAACAGATGAATGTTTTTAGCCTAAAAACACAAAAAGGCAGACTATCAAACCACTAATGGTTATTATATAGTAAGCCCCTTCTTGCTAGGTCGTTTCCTACCAACTTGCATTTTTTTGCCACTAACTTGCATTTTTTATTCTTTTTTGCTTATTTAAGAAAATAAAAAAAAGCCTGCCAATCCAATCAGATTGCAGGCACAAAAAATCTCGATTTTTCTATTTAAGAAGCGCTGTTCATAAAGAACATATCCAAGTAGTATTTATCGTTAGAAGAATGAATATCAATAGAGCCACCATATTTTTCAGCGACTAGTTTCATGCTCTTTACACCAAAGCCGTGATGACCTTTTTCCTGAGTTTTTGTAGTAAGAGGAATGCCTTCTAAGATATTAAGCTCGCCATTGAAGTAGTTTGTCATATTTATGTTTATAAAGTCACCGCGAGTCTCTATAACAAGGCTAATTACTCTCTTTTCTCTATCTTCCAGTTTTAAAACTGCTTCTATAGCGTTATCAACTGCATTTGAGAACAACGAATATAGGTCCATACTCGACATAAACGATAGTGCGTTTCCGTCACCAAGAACAGTCAGCTTTATTTCGTTTTCATTAATTACACTGCTTCTTTCTGCAAAGACGACGTCTAGCACTTCGTTGCCGGTTTGAATCTTATTGTTATAAACTCCAACTGTTTTTTTGATTTCCTCTATTTCGCTTGGCAAAAGCTTGTCGCTTAGTGAGTTTAATTTTTTCTTCAAATCGTGCAACTTGATGTTGATTAGATCTATTGCCTCTTTACTTCTATTGTAATGCTTTCGCTCATTCTCCATTATTCTCAGTATTATTTGATTCTCCGTTTTTAAATCCGTAGCATGGTGAAGAATAATTTGAACTAAAAGCGCAAATATGCAAAGTGCTATCGCATAATATGTTCTTCCTTCGTTTCCAGTGAAACGGTTTAATCCTATGCAAACTATTATCATCGCTACTGACAATATGTTTGTTCCCGAAGAGCTATTTTTATATATCCCATACTTTGCTGCCGCCCTTCCGAAAACAATGAATCCTACTAGATATATTACAGGGAAGAATATGCCTTCTAAAATGAAACGCGAATTTTTCCAGTCTAATCCATAAGTATTCATAAGAGCTTCCTGAATATTCGCATAACCATTTATGACATTCGTTGTCTTATTTGCAAGATGCTGAAGTGCATATCCTGATGCGCAAGCAGAAAGAATGGATGAAAGAGATGCGTCAAAACACAAAAACATAGATACAATGGATAGAACGAATAGAAGAACGTATCTTAAGAACCTATAAAAGAGATCCCATTCTTCTGACACGACTATTTC
>JAGCYK010000007.1 GCA_017960845.1 Clostridia bacterium
GACCATATTATGCTACAGATAGTTAGATTTGTCAAAAGTGCTTTTACGGGCCATAGGTAGCTTAGCTAAACAAAAGGGATAGTTTTAGCGTGATAAATTTTTGCAATGATTAAGGCTACATATTGCAATCGTAGTACAACCGAAATAATCATTTGATTAAAGGGCGTAAAATATTAAGGGAAAGACGCAAAATCTTGTCTTTTTTAAGTTGAAAAAATAGTGGTTTATGTGCTAAAATATGCAAGACTAAAATAATGTTGCTTCTCTTTAATAAAGAGAATTTTTTCGGAGGACTATAATGGCTAAAACATCTGGTGTGCCTTTTACCGGCACTGAAGAACAGGAAAAGCAATTAAGAGCTAAACTGGCTGAACTCAAAAACGTTAAGGGTGGACTTATGCCCGCGCTTCAAGAAGCTCAAGGGATTTACGGATATCTTCCCAAAGAAGTTCAGATTATTGTTGCCGAGGAACTCGGAGTATCTCTATCTGAGGTTTATGGAGTAGTATCTTTTTACTCTCAGTTTACCATCGTTCCCAAAGGAAAATACAAGGTAGCTGTATGTCTTGGAACGGCTTGCTACGTAAAGGGATCCGGCGATGTGCTCGCAGAAATCGAAAAAGTGCTTGGAATTAAAGCAGGCGAGATTACTCCGGATGCAAAGTATTCCATAGATGCAACACGTTGCATAGGATGCTGCGGTCTTGCACCGGTTATGACAGTTAATGATGACGTTTACGGCAGAATTACGCCGAAAGAAGTAAAGGGCATTTTAGCTAAGTACGAATAATAGAGAGGGGCTTTGGCGGCAGTATATTTAAACTGGCCGCCGGTTTTTTGAAAATCTATGAAAATAAATGAAATTGCGGATATTCTTGAAGGAACATTTCTAACCGGCGCCGAATTCGGCGAGAAGGAGGTTTTCTCCGCCTGCGGTTCAGATATGATGAGTGACGTACTTGCGTATGTAAAAGATCAGGCCGTTCTTCTTACCGGGCTATGCAACCCACAGGTTGTTAGGACAGCGGAAATGATGGATATGGTTTGTATCGTTTTCATTCGCGGCAAAAAGCCACCTAAAGAGGTAATTGACCTTGCAGAGAAAAAGGGCATTGCTTTAATTTCTTCTCCTAGAAGGATGTTTTCAGCGTGCGGGCTTTTGTATTCGAACGGTCTTAAGCCTGGGAACTGATATATGGATGCAATTCATCTCGAATATGACGTTGACGGAAAGAATTTTGTTTCTGCAGGTTCTGCAACCGAAAGCGTTAAAGCACAATTAAAAGGGCTTGGAATCAACCCAGCGGATGTTAGACGCGTTGCTATCGCCATGTACGAAGGAGAAATCAATATGGTAATCCACGCGAACGGCGGAAAGGCAATGGTAGACATCTTTATGGACAAAGTGATTGTTAAGCTTATAGATACCGGAAAAGGCATTCCGGATATAGAGCAGGCAATGAAGCCGGGTTTTTCCACCGCAGACGAAGATGTCAGAAATCTTGGTTTCGGCGCCGGAATGGGTCTGCCCAACATGAAAAAGTATGCTGACGAATGCATTATTGAAAGTGAAGTCGGCAAAGGAACTACGGTTACGCTCATAACCAATTTCAGTTAAAAAAACAAATCGGGGAAAAATAATGGAAGAGCTGAAGAGCAGACATATCGTTACTCTTGATTACGAAAAGTGCAAAGGCTGCGTGACTTGTATGAAGCGCTGCCCAACGGAAGCGATAAGAGTGAGAGACGGAAAGGCGAGTGTCCTCTATGATAGATGTATAGGATGTGGCGAATGTGTTCGTCTTTGCCCTCACAATGCTAAAATTCCGAGCTATGACCGCTTCGAGATAATCAATGATTACAAATATAAAATAGCGCTGCCCGCTCCTTCTTTATACGGACAGTTCAATAACCTTGATGATGTCAATTACGTTCTTTCGGGGCTAAAAAAGCTTGGATTTGACGACATATACGAGGTTGGCAAAGGCGCAGAATTGAATTCACTGGTTGCCCAGATTCTTCTGGGACGGGGAAACCTTAAAAAGCCGATAATAAGTACGGCCTGCCCGGTTATTCAAGAGCTTATAAGCATACGCTTTTCGAATCTAAAAGAAAATATACTTCCGCTTTTAGCTCCGGTAGATATCGCGGCAAAACTGGCTAGGGAGCGCGCAATCAGAAGGGGCATTAAGCCATCGGATATCGGAGTATTCTTCATTTCTCCTTGCCCTGCAAAAGTATTTGCGCTCAAAACCGGAATGAACGTTTCATCGCCTTCGGTTGACGGAGTGCTTGCGGTAAGCGATATATACATGAGACTTCTTGGAGAGATGAAAAAGATTGAGTATCCCGAAAATCTCTCTCGAATGGGAGTACTAGGACTGCAATGGGCAAGCAGCGGCGGAGAGGCGGCCGGGGTAAACAGAAGCAAGTACCTAGCTGCTGACGGAATAGAAAACGTAATAAGCATTTTAGAGGCAATAGAAAACGACACGCTTCTTGATATAGAGTTTGTTGAGCTCAATGCATGTAACGGCGGATGCGTCGGCGGAGTGCTCAATGTGGAGAATCCATACGTAGCAAAGGCCCGCATTCGACAGCTCAGAATCAAATTCCCTCAAATATCCAGCTCGCTGGCCGAAACAGGGAAATCACTAGATTTTTATTCATTTGAAAAGTCTTCGGAAGAAGTTGATGCTAACGCCTTAGACGAAGACCGTGGAGCTGCTTTCAAAAAACTGCTTGAGATACAAAAAATGCTCGCAACGCTTCCTCAAAATGACTGTGGAAGATGCGGAGCGCCTAGCTGCAAAGCTTTTTGTGAAGATGTAGTGATGGGGAGAGTTGCTGCGGACGCAAAATGTCCGTGCATAAACGAAAAATGACAATTAAAGACCTGACCAATTTATTACAGGGCAAAGAGCTCTATGTAGAAGAGCCCGACCGAACTATCGAGTCGGGATATGCGGGAGACCTTCTAAGTTTTGTGATGGGACGCGCGCCTTCGGGCTGTGCTTGGTTCACGGTCATGACTAATATAAATATTTGCGCAGTGGCAGTTCTTGCGGATATTGCGGTGATAGTAGTTTGCGAAGGATGCGAAGTAGACGAAAACGTGATTGCAAAAGCACGCCAGCAGGGAATTAATATTATTTCAACGGAACTGGATATTTTCGGAGCGATAAAAAAAATAGATGCTGGTTAGATATGATTTCCATATACATAGTGGGCTGTCGCCTTGCGCTGACAAGGATATGACCCCGGCCAACATTGTGGGTTTTGCTGCTCTAAGCGGGCTGAACATGATTGCCATAGCTGATCACAACGCGATTGGAAATGTCAAAACGGCAATGAGTATCGGCAAGGCATACGGAGTTACGGTCGTTCCCGCTCTCGAGCTTCAGACATTAGAAGACATTCATTTTCTTTGTTTGTTTCCCAGTTACGATGCGCTCGAAAGGTTTTATGAATCGGTTCCTTTTAATCCGATGAAAAACCGCCCGGATATATTCGGTGATGAACTTCTTTTTGACGAAGACGACAACGTAATAGGAAAGGACGATAGACTGCTGCTTTCTTCTTCGGATGTTTACGCTCACGAAATAGCGTCTTTAGTAGACAGCTACGGAGGAATCGCGATTCCTGCGCATATAGATAGAGAGAGCAACGGAATGGTTGCGATACTCGGCGGAGTTTCCCCGGAATTTGATGTAGTTGAGCTTTCAAGCAAAGCGTTAAGCGCCGAAAAGGCAATGTACGAAGACAAATATCTAATTATTGTAGACTCTGACGCACATACTCTAGACGCAATAAACACATCAAGTGAGATTGAACTATCCGAGCCTACAGCCGAAGCACTTATAAAATACCTGAAAAAAGGCGCAAAGAAATGTTAAGAGAGTTATCGCTAAACATCTTAGATATAGTCGAAAATTCAGTTAAGGCCGGTGCGAAGAACATTAGGATAGAAGTGAGCGCTAAGGGCAATGACTTAAAGATAGTCATCGCTGACGACGGATGCGGAATGGACGAAGAGTTTTTATCCCGCGTAACAGATCCTTTCACTACTACAAGAACGACTAGAAAGGTCGGAATGGGGCTGCCGCTTCTAAAAATGGAAGCCGAAATGAGTGGAGGAATGTTCGACATAACTTCCGCTCCCGGGAAAGGCACAACGGTAAAAAGTACTTTTAAAATAGATAACATCGACCGTCCGCCCCTCGGAGACATATCTTCAACGATTATTTCGCTGATAGCGGATCTTAATGAAGGCCAAGAACTTGTATTTAAGTTTGAAGCTTTTGGTAACGAATTCAGTTTAGATACCTCACAGATAAAAAGAGAACTGGATCCGGTTCGAATAGATGAGCCGACCGTACTCGTTTATCTTAAAGATATGATAAAAGAAAACATTATAACAGAAAACGGAGGAGTTTCATTATGAAGAGCATAGCCGATATAAAGGCGATTAGGGATAAAATGCAATCCCAGATTATAATGAGAGACAACAACACTTCTGACGAAATAAGAGTAGTTGTCGGTATGGCGACCTGCGGAATATCCGCCGGTGCAAGGCCTGTATTCAACACGCTTATAGACGAAGTTGCAAAGAGAAATCTTTCAAACGTTAAGGTTAGCCGCACAGGCTGTCTCGGAATGTGTAAGCTCGAACCAATAGTAGAAGTATTTGTTCCCAATCAGGAAAAGGTAACATATTGTAAAGTTGATGCTGAAAAAGCTAGAAATATAATAGCGAATCACATCGTAAACGGAAACGTTTGCACAGAATACTTAATAAGCGGCAAGGAGTTATAAAATGTTCAGAAGTCACGTTTTGGTTTGTGGCGGTACAGGCTGCCATTCTAACAACAGCGCAAAAATTCTGGAAGAGTTCAACGCCCAGATAAAAGCAAACGGTCTTGAAAACGACGTTCAGACCGTTCAGACCGGATGTTTCGGACTGTGTGCGGTAGGCCCCGTGGTAATCGTTTACCCGGAGGGTGCGTTCTATTCCAAAATTAAAACCGAAGATGTAAAAGAAATTGTCGAAGAGCATCTCATTAAGGGAAGAATTGTTACTCGTCTTCTTCACAAAGATGATAAAGCAGTCAGTGAATCCGTAATGGCTCTTTCAGAGACTAATTTCTACAAGAAGCAGACTAGAGTAGCACTTAGAAACTGCGGTGTAATTAACCCTGAAAATATTGATGAATATATCGCATATGACGGATATCAGGCACTCATAAAAGTACTTACTTCTATGAGCCAGCAGGAAGTTATTGACACTATTTTAAAGTCAGGTCTTCGTGGCCGTGGCGGAGCAGGTTTCCCGACAGGTAGAAAGTGGCAGTTCACACACGACGCCGTAGGCGATGAAAAATATGTTTGCTGTAATGCTGACGAGGGAGACCCCGGAGCATTCATGGATAGATCAGTTCTAGAGGGAGACCCCCATGCCGTTCTAGAAGCAATGGCAATTGCAGGATACGCAATCGGTTCAAAGCAGGGTTATATATACGTTAGAGCAGAGTATCCCATTGCCGTTCATAGACTTCAGGTAGCTATAGGTCAGGCAAAGGAATATGGACTACTCGGCAAAAACATTCTTGATACAGGCTTTGATTTCGATATAGAAATCCGTCTCGGTGCAGGAGCTTTCGTATGCGGAGAAGAGACGGCTCTGATGACCTCAATCGAAGGACACCGCGGCGAGCCTCGTCCTCGTCCTCCTTTCCCCGCAATCAAGGGACTCTTTGCAAAGCCCACACTGCTTAATAACGTTGAAACTTATGCCAATGTTGCTCAGATTATCTTAAAAGGCCCCGAATGGTTCGCTAGTATGGGAACCGAGAAGAGCCACGGAACGAAGGTATTCGCTCTTGGCGGAAAGATAAACAATACGGGTCTTGTGGAAATTCCTATGGGAACTCCTCTTAGAAAGGTAATAGAGGACATAGGCGGCGGAATTCCAAACGGCAAGAAATTTAAAGCTGCTCAAACCGGTGGCCCGTCAGGCGGATGCATTCCTGCGTCTCTTATTGACACTCCGGTTGACTACGAATCACTCATTGCCATCGGTTCTATGATGGGTTCAGGCGGACTCATTGTTATGGACGAAGACAACTGTATGGTAGACATAGCAAAATTCTTCCTTGAGTTCACTGTAGATGAGTCATGCGGAAAATGTACGGCTTGCCGCATCGGAACAAAGAGACTATTAGAGCTTTTGACTTCAGTTACCGAAGGCACAGCAACACTTGAAACACTCGATGAGATGGAAAAGCTTTGTTATTACATCAAAGAGAACTCTCTTTGCGGACTCGGACAGACCGCTCCCAACCCTGTGCTTTCCACTCTTCGCTATTTCAAAGACGAATATGTAGCACACGTAGTAGAGAAGCGCTGCCCGGCTGGAGTTTGCAAAAAGCTTCTTAACTTTAATATAGATAAAGATAAATGTATAGGATGCGGACTTTGCGCTAAGAACTGCCCGGCAGATGCAATCACGAGAACGGATTATATAGCGCCTGGTCACAAGCTCGCTTCTATGGTTATAGATTCGGCTAAGTGCGTTAAGTGCGGTGCCTGCATGTCAAACTGCAAATTCAATGCTATATCAAAAGGCTAAAGAGGAGTACGGAAAATGTAAGAAGTAAAAATGGTTAATGTTAAAATAAACGGAATTGAGGCAGTTGTTCCCGAGGGAACCACAGTTCTAGAAGCTGCCAGACTTGCCGGAATAAAGATTCCTACTCTTTGCTATATGAAAGATATAAATGAGATAGGCGCGTGCAGACTTTGCGTTTGCGAGGTAAAAGGCGCGAGAGGACTTGTTGCAGCGTGCGTATTTCCCGTAAGCGAAGGAATGGAAGTTACAACAAACTCTCCCAGACTTCGTCAGGCTAGAAAAACCACTCTTGAACTGCTCCTTTCAGATCACAAAAAAGAATGTCTTTCATGCGAGCGCAATTTAAAGTGCGAACTTCAAAGCCTTTCTGATGAATATGGATGCGATGCAAATCGTTTCAAAGGCTCTGTCAGCAAAGCAGAAGACAAGGATGTGTCAACTGAGTATCTTGTAAGAGACAACGCAAAATGCGTCCTTTGCCGCCGCTGCGTAGCAACATGTGCTAAGGTTCAGACAGTTGCTGTAATTGGAGCAAACGAAAGAGGCTTTAAAACCAACGTCGGATGCGCATTTGAAGAGGATCTTGCAAAATCTCCTTGTGTTGCATGCGGACAATGCATCAATGTTTGTCCTACCGGCGCTTTGCACGAAAAGTACGAAATAGATGATGTTAAGGCTGCACTTGCAGATCCTGAAAAGGTAGTTGTTGTCGGAGCCGCTCCTTCAGTAAGAGCTGGGCTCGGCGAGGAATTCGGCTATCCTATCGGAACAAATGTAGAAGGAAAGATGGCTACTGCCTTAAAGCGTCTCGGTTTTGATCACGTATTTGATGTAAACTGGGCAGCAGACCTTACTATTATGGAAGAAAGCAGAGAGCTTATAGAAAGGATCCAAAAAGGTGGAACGCTTCCCCTCATAACAAGCTGCTCTCCCGGATGGATTAGATTTATGGAATATTATTATCCTGAGCTTATTCCGAATATTTCTTCCTGCAAATCTCCTCAGCAGATGTTTGGCGCAAGCATTAAGACATACTGGGCAGAGAAAATGGGCATTGATCCCAAAAACATTTATGTAGTATCAATAATGCCTTGCGTAGCGAAGAAGTTTGAAAAGACAAGAGATTATCAAAGCGCATCCGGTTATCCTGATATAGACGCATCTCTTACAACTAGAGAGCTTGCTCGTCTCATAAAAGAATTCGGCATTATGTTCAATGAGCTTCCGGACGGAGAATTCGAAACTCCTCTCGGAGAGTTCACTGGAGCTGGCGTAATCTTCGGAGCTACAGGCGGAGTTATGGAAGCTGCATTAAGAACAGCTGTAGAGAAAATCACAGGCAAAAGCATTGGAAAGAATCTTGATTTTGTTGATGTAAGAGGCACTAAAGGCATAAAGGAAGCTTCATATGAAGTAGGCGGACTAAATGTTAAAGTTGCTGTTGCATCCGGTCTGTCAAACGCTAAGGTTATTTGCGAAAAGATTAAGAAAGGTGAGGCAGATTACCAGTTCGTTGAGATTATGTGCTGCCCTGGCGGCTGCGTAAACGGAGGCGGTCAGCCGATACTCGATTCTTATACACGCAGAAATGTTGACTACAAAGCGCTTCGCGCTGCAGCTCTATACAGCGAGGACAAGAAACTCAAAGTTAGAAAGAGCCATAAGAACGAGACAGTTAAAGCGATGTATAAAGAGTATTTCGGAAAACCCGGAAGCCATAAAGCGCACGAGATTCTCCACACGCACTATGTGGCAAGAAAGAAGTATTGATGCAGCTATAGTATAAAAAAACAAACGACAAAGGACAGGAGAAGTAAATCCTGTCCTTAGTTGTTTACTCAAAAAATTCATTGTCTAAAACGACATTAATTTTAATCATATTTGATATATCAATTGATAATTGCCCGGATAAATATTATAATAATTTAGTAAGAGGCGCTTGGTCTGTCGCGAAAACACTGCGATGGATTATATGTGAGCGCAAATTCGGAGGAATAATAGATGAGAAATGTAGGAACTTGCTCACGCGGAATTCGTTGCCCAATAATCCGCGAAGGTGACAATTTGGTAGATATCGTTACGGATAGCGTTATTAATGCGTCCAAAACCGATGGCTTTGAGATTAGAGATAGAGACGTTATTTCAATTACGGAATCTATCGTAGCACGTTCGCAGGGTAATTATGCTACTGTTGATGACATTGCTTTAGATATTAAATCTAAGCTAGGCGGGGGAACGATAGGCGTTATATTTCCCATTCTTTCCAGAAACAGATTCGCAATTTGTCTTCGCGGCATAGCAAAAGGAGCAAAAAAGATAGTTCTTATGCTCAGCTATCCTTCAGACGAAGTAGGAAACGAACTTGTCAGCTTAGATAAGATAGACGAGGCCGGAATCAATCCTTACTCTGATGTGCTTTCACTTGAAAAATATAGAGAGCTGTTCGGAGAAAACAAACACGAGTTTACCGGAGTTGACTACGTTGCTTACTATGGCGACTTAATTAAAGAGTGCGGTGCGGAAGTTGAAATAGTATTTGCTAATCAGGCAAAAGCTATACTTGATTACACTGACTGCGTTCTTACCTGTGATATACACACCCGCGCAAGAACAAAGCGCATTCTAAAAAATGCCGGAGCAAAAGTTGTTCTCGGTCTTGATGAGATTCTTAATGCGCCTGTAAATGGAAGCGGGTACAATGCTAGATACGGACTACTTGGCTCAAATAAGGCAACAGAGGATAAAGTAAAACTATTTCCCAACGAGTGCAAACAGCTTGTAATTGACATTCAGAGCAAGATATATGAAAAGACCGGAAAGCACGTTGAAGTAATGGTATATGGAGATGGTGCATTTAAAGACCCCAAAGGAAAGATCTGGGAACTTGCTGACCCTGTAGTTTCTCCTGCATTTACAGACGGGCTTATAGGAACTCCGAATGAATTAAAGCTTAAGTATCTTGCAGATAACGATTTTAAGAATCTATCCGGTGAAGAACTTAAGAAAGCTATTTCAGAGAGCATTCGTGCTAAAGATGAGGACCTTAAAGGAAAAATGGCATCAGAGGGAACTACTCCTCGCCAGCTCACTGACCTTATAGGATCACTTTGTGATTTAACCAGCGGTTCGGGTGATAAAGGAACCCCAGTTGTTTTAGTTCAAGGTTATTTCGACAATTACACCAACTAACGGGTTTAGCTTTAGCGCAAATAGTCAAAAAGGCAAATAAACTCGCCTTAAAACGCTTCGATTAGAAAAAATAAGGCTAAATTAGTTTGACTTTTGCAATTATCAAATGATATCATTACGCCAAGTTAATAAAAGCGTTGAAGGAATTATTTTTGTTCCATCATCCTTTTTCAGAGAGTCGGCGGTCGCTGCGAGCCGATAAGGACGGAATAGAAAGTCTCACTCCGGAGCTGAATCGCCGAACTAACAGTAAGTGATTACGGGATGTCCCGTTACAGGCATAGGATTTGATTGAATCCGAGAAAAGAGAGGCCGGCTAGGTCGCCGGTTAACAGGGTGGTACCGCGGATATTTTCGTCCCTGAAGCAGTTTTGCTCCAGGGATTTTATTATATTCATTTAGTAATGGAGAAAAAAAGATGAAAAGAATTTACATTTCAGACAACACGCTCTGTCAGGTAAAAAACCTCAGTTTCAAAGAAAAGATTGAGGTTGCTAGAGGACTAGATAAGCTTAATGTCGATTGCATAGAGCTTCCTGCTATCGAGAATGTTAAAGCCGATACGCTTTTAGTAAAGACTATTTCAGCATTCGTTAAATCGGGAGTTTTGTCAGTAGGTGCCGGAAATAATTTAGAATCGGTAGAGAATGCAGCCGCAGCTCTAGCTTCCGTTAAAAATGGAAGAATAAGAATAGAAGTACCTCTTTCAAGCGTGGGAATGGAATATACTCTTCATAAAAAGGGAGCAAAGCTTATTGATTGGATAGAGCAAATCGTCTCACTCGCTTCTTCAAAATGTAAGAGCGTAGAGTTTATGGCAATAGACGCTACCCGTGCAGAAAAAGAAGTGATAGACAGCGCAATAAAAGCAGCAGTTAAAGCCGGAGCAAGCATAGTATCAATTAGCGACAACGCTGCTGAAATGCTCCCGGATGAACTTGCAGACTTCGTTTCGACAGCAGCAAGGGGCATAAAGGCGGAAATAGGCATAAGCATTTCGGATAAAAACGGACTTGCAGTAGCAGGCGCAGCGCTATCAGTTAAGCAGTGCGCTACAATTGTTAAAACTACGATTATAGGGGATGGAATTGCGCTTGATACCTTCGGAACTCTCATAAAACATAACGGTGAGAAGATGGGCTGCGCGAGCAAGATTAAATACACCGAGCTTAATAGAACGACATCTCTAATTCGTCAGATAAAAGAAAAGGCGATTGCAGTGCAGACTTCTGCCAAAACAAGCGAAGTTGATCTCTCCATAAAACTAGATGTAGAGGACGATAAAGAGACGGTTAGAAATGCTGCTTCTAAACTTGGATATGACCTGTCTGAAGAAGATGTTGAGCACGTTTATGACGAATTCAAAAGAGTTGCAGCCAAAAAGCCGTCAGTAGGAGCAAAAGAGCTCGACGCAATAATTGCTTCATCAGCGCTTCAGGTTCCGCCTACATACAAACTTGATACTTATATTATAAACAACGGAAACATAATCAACGCTTCGGCTCAGGTATCTTTAATTAAAGACGATGCATCTATTCAAGGCGTAAGTATAGGAGATGGTCCGATTGATGCGGCATTCCGTGCAATCGAACAAGTTTTAGGGCATCACTATGAACTAGACGACTTTCAGATACATGCAGTAACCGAAGGAAAAGAGGCAGTAGGCTCGGCCATGGTTAAGCTTCGCGCGGGCGGAAAGATTTATTCGGGCTCCGGAATATCAACGGATATTATAGGCGCAAGCATAAGGGCATATATAAATGCCGTTAACAAAATAGTATATGAGGGATAACCAATGAAATTATCTTTTTCAACAAAAGGATGGCATAACAGCACGTTTGACGATTTTTGTGATATCGCCCGTGAAATGAATTTCCAGGGGATAGAACTTCACAATATTAACAATAGGCTGTTTACGGATAAAAACGGCGCTTTTCAATCACATAAGGCGGCGCAAACAGTTAGAAAGCTTTACGAAGAGAAGCTTTCCATTCCATGCATTGACACGATACAAGACGTTTCTAAAGGCGATACCAAGGAAAACATTTACGAGGTAAGAAAGTGCATGGAATTTGCTGTTAATCTGCATATTCCTTATGTCCGTTTGAAAGCGGCTTCCAGCGGTAGCGTTGATGCGGTTAAACGCCTTATCTCTGCGGTTCTTGGTGAAGCAGAAGCAAAAGGCATTACTTTGCTTGTGGAAACTTCGGGTCTTTTTGCGTCTTCTGCCGTTCTTCGTGATTTGCTTGAAAGCTTTGCAAACGATAACGTTGCTGCGCTTTGGAATACGGCACTCGCATTTCTTCAGTGCGGAGAGAGTCCGGAGGAGATTATAACCAACCTCGGAGCATACGTTAAACACGTTCATATTACTGACATAGAAAAGAGCAATGATGGTAAAATCCACTACTGCATTACCGGAGAAGGCCAGCTTCCAATGGGTGATATTATGCTCGCTTTAAGGTCTGTTAACTATGACGGCTTTTTGAGCCTTGTTTGGGACCCGGTTTGGTGCGAAGAGCTTATGGATATGGACATAATATTCGCTCAGTTCGTTAGTTTTATGCATCAGTTTTCAGATACTTCAAAGAACGAAACGACGCTTTACTCAAACCGCGCACATACCGGCAAGTTCGTGTGGAAAAAAGAAACGCTTATAAACGAAACATTCCCGCAGGTTCTTGACAGAATGGTAGAAGAGTTCCCGGATCAGTATGCGTTCAAATATACTACGCTTGATTATACGAGAACTTATTCCGAGTTTAGAGACGACGTGGATAATTTTGCCCGGGCGCTCATCGCTATGGGAGTTAAGAGAGGCGCGAAGGTTGCGATTTGGGCAACTAACGTTCCTCAGTGGTATATAACTTTTTGGGCAACTACGAAAATAGGCGCAATTCTTGTTACCGTTAATACCGCATATAAGATTCACGAGGCAGAGTATCTGCTTCGCCAGTCAGATACGCATACTCTTGTAATGGTTGAGCGTAACCTTGACTCAGATTATGCAAAGATAATGGCTGAACTTTGCCCCGAGCTTGAAAACACAGTTCCCGGAAGCCCGCTTCACGCAAAGCGCCTTCCTTTCTTAAGAAACGTTGTTACCGTAGGATACAGACAAAAGGGCTGTCTTACGTTTGACGAGTTTCTTGAAAGAGCTAACCAGGTGCCTGTTGAAGAAGTATATAGAAGAGCTGCGCAAATCAATAAAAACGACGTTTGCAACATGCAATATACTTCCGGCACGACAGGCTTTCCTAAGGGCGTAATGCTTACGCACTATAACATTGTAAATAATGGAAAGTGCATAGGGGATAGAATGGACCTTTCTACAGCAGACAGAATGATGGTTCAAGTTCCTATGTTCCACTGCTTTGGAATGGTGCTTGCAATGACAGCAACAATGACTCACGGCGGAACGCTTCTTCCTCTTCCATATTTTTCGGCAAAAACAAGTCTTGCTTGTATTAACAATGAAAGAATCACAGCATTCCACGGAGTTCCCACGATGTTTATAGCAATGCTTGAGCATCCGGATTTCCCTAAAACTGATTTCTCGTATATGCGTACAGGCATTATGGCCGGAAGCCCTTGTCCTATTTCTGCGATGCAGGATGTTGTGAATAAAATGCATATGACCGAAATTACGATTGTTTATGGTCAGACTGAAGCTTCACCAGGCTGCACAATGAGTTCAACCGATGACCCTATCGAAGTTAGGGTCGGAACCGTCGGAAGAGCACTTCCTGAAATAGAGTGCAAAATCGTTGATCCTGAAACCGGAAAAGATCTTCCGGATGAAGTGACCGGTGAGTTTGTGGCAAGAGGGTATAATATAATGAAAGGATATTATAAAATGCCCAAAGCTACTTCAGCCGCAATCGATGCGGATGGTTGGCTTCACACCGGAGACCTTGCCTGCAGAACGAAAGAGGGCAATTATAGGATAACCGGCCGGCTCAAGGACATGATAATAAGGGGCGGCGAAAATATTTATCCCAAAGAAATAGAAGAGTTTATATACACTCATCCTAAAGTAAGTGACGTGCAGGTAATAGGCGTTCCTGATGAACAATACGGCGAAGAAATTATGGCATGTGTTATCTTAAAGCAGGGTGAGAGCATGACTGAAGACGAGATGAAAGACTATATAAGAACACATATGGCTCGTCATAAAGTGCCTAGATATGTCTCATTCATGAATGCGTTCCCGATGAATGCTGCCGGAAAGATACTTAAATACAAAATGAGAGAAAATGCTATAAAGGAACTTGGCCTTGAAAAAGCCAGCAAAGTAGAAACAGCATGATTAATGGTCATAGAGTTATAGATGCTCACTGCCATATTTACCCGGAAAAAATTGTAGATAGAGCAGTAGCGAACACCGATAGATTTTACGGAACAGTATCAGCTAGGCGCGGAACGACATCCGAATTAATAGAATTTGGAGACAAAGACGGAATAGACAAATTCATTGTTTGCTCTGTAGCCACTACTGCGCATCAGGTGGGAAGAATTAACGAGTTTATTGCCGAAGAAGTTGCTAATCATCCCGGAAGGTTTTTTGGACTCGGAACGATGTATCCCTTTTCTGAAACCATTAAGGAAGATTTCAAGCATCTTCTTGGGCTTGGGCTAAAAGGTATAAAGCTTCACCCTGATATACAGCAGTTTGCAGTAGATGACGAAAATTGTTTGCCTATATATGAGCTGGCGCAAGAGGCCGGAGTTCCGGTGCTGTTCCACTCAGGGGACTGCAGGTATGACTATTCGAATCCTAATCGTCTTAAAAAAGTGCTTGATGCTTTTCCTGAAATGATAGTAATAGGCGCGCATTTCGGTGGTTGGTCAATTTGGAATACTGCTGTGGATGAATACAAAGACTATCCGAATTTTTATGTAGACACTTCTTCTAGTTTCTATAGCATTACTCCAAACGAGGGTAGAAAGATAATAGAAAAATACGGAATAGATAAAGTAATGTTCGGAACGGACTATCCGATGTGGAGAGCAGAAGACGAGCTCAGCGCTGTTCTAAAGATGGGACTAACGGACTCAGATTACGAAAAACTATTCTATAAAAATGCCGAAAGGGTATATGGGATAAAATAACTTTAAAATAATAACTTTTAGGAACGGAGCATAAGTAAAAAAAGTGCCTGTTCCTTTTTATTATTCTTTTATGTTTTATTCACAGTCTAAATAGATTTTTTTCCGTAAATTCCGAGACTAAATTCCATTTTAAATTCCACTGTGGAATTAACTTTGGGAATTTACTATAGATTTTTTTCTGAAAAAAACAAGCTTATAGATTACTTTTGCAATTGATTTTTCCGGGCGTAGCATTTATACTTTTTATTGGTTTTATTATCGGTTTCGGAGTAACTAGGAAATGAATAAAATTGGGTTCGATAACGAAAAATATCTGTCTCTTCAATCTGAGCATATTAGGAATAGAATAGACAAGTTCGGTGGTAAATTATACCTTGAATACGGCGGCAAACTCTTTGATGATTATCATGCCGCTCGCGTTTTGCCTGGATTTAAGCCTGATAGTAAGCTTCAGATGCTTTTAAAGTTAAAAGACGAGGCTGAGATAGTTATCGCCATTAATTCCGAAGCAATAGAGCATGCTAAAACAAGAGGGGACCTTGGCATAACATACGATATGGAGGTTTTAAGGCTTATTGATGCCTTTAGAGAAGTCGGACTATACGTAGGAAGCGTTGTCCTGACTAGATTTGCCGATCAAAAACTTGCAAAAAAATTTGAAAGAACTCTTAAGAAACTAGGTATTAAAACATATAGGCACTATCCTATACCTGATTACCCTTATGACGTAGAGGGAATCGTTTGTGACAGCGGACTCGGGAAAAATGATTATATCGAAACATCTAGAAAGCTCGTTGTAGTAACGGCACCTGGCCCTGGAAGCGGAAAGATGGCAACCTGCATTTCTCAGCTTTATCATGACAATAAAAACGGAGTAAAATCGGGGTATGCGAAATTCGAAACATTCCCGATTTGGAATCTTCCTTTAAGACATATGGTCAATGTTGCCTACGAAGCCGCTACAGCAGACCTAAATGACGTGAATATGATCGACCCGTACCATCTTGAGGCTTACGGAGTTACTACTGTAAACTACAATAGAGATGTAGAAATTTTCCCTGTTTTAAACAGACTGTTCCAAAAAATATTCGGACAGTCATACTATAAGTCCCCGACGGATATGGGCGTAAACATGGCAGGAAACTGCATTATAGATAATGACGTTTGCATAGAAGCATCCCGCCAAGAGGTAATAAGAAGGTATTACCAGTCACTTGTTGATCGCCGTAACGATAAAGTAGGAGACAGCGTGGTTAGCAAGATAGAACTTCTCATCCAGCAAAACGAGATTAATACGGCGGATAGAAAAGTTGTTGGAGCGGCGCTATTAAAGCAAGAAAAAACAGGCGCTCCTGCGGCTGCGATAGAACTGAATGACGGAACAATCATTACGGGCAAGACATCAAAGCTTTTAGGTGCTACGAGCGCGATGCTACTTAACTCGCTTAAGCATCTTGCTGGAATAGATGATAAAGTTTTGCTTTTACCCCCGAATCTAATAGAGCCTATTCAAGAACTGAAAACGACTCACCTTGGTGGGCACAATCCAAGACTGCATACAGACGAAATACTAATAGCTCTTGCTCTTAGCGCAGTTACGAATCCTGTTGCCGCACTTGCTATGGAGCAACTTCCAAAGCTTAAATGCACCGAGTGCCATTCGACGGTTATTCTTTCTCAGGTAGACATAAACGTTCTTAAAAAACTTGGTGTTAATTACACAAGCGAGCCGATTTACCAGACAAAGAAACTGTATCACGGCGCTAAATAAGGTTTTAGACTACCATTACACGGAAAGAAGAATGGGAATATCCAAAACAGACTATATGCGGGGAATGCAGTGCCCCAGAATGCTATGGCTTGACGCGCATCATCCGGAGCTAAAGATTATTCCGCCGGAGGTTTTAGAGCGCCTTGATAAAGGAAACGAGTTCGGCGACAAAGCTATGGGAATGTTCGGGCCTTTCACAGAAGTAACAACTTATCTAGAAAACGGCCGGTTAGACTATAACGCAATGATTCAAAAAACAAAACAGTGTATAGAAAACGGAACGCAGGTAATTTGCGAGGCTGCGTTCTCTTGGTATGGAAATTATTGTGCTGTTGACATTCTAAGAAAAGCGGAAGATGGATATGAACTTTATGAGGTAAAGAATTCAAGCCATCTCGGAGAGCAGTTCATAAAGGATGTAGGCTTTCAGTGGTTCATTTTAAATAATTGTGGGGTAAGACCGGTAAGAAGGTTTGTTGTTCTTCCCGGGCCTAGTGAGAATGAGCCTTATTTGATCTGCGACATTAGCGAAGAGAGCAAAAAATATTTCACTGAAACCGCAAACAATTTCTGGAGGCTGTTTAAGATAAAAAAACAGGTTGAAGAGGTAACCTGCGATACAGGCGAGCAGTGCTGCAAGCCGTATAGATGTTGGTATTACGATCATTGCCACAAAACTGAATAGTAGCAATAAAAAAAGCGGAGATTTTTTCTCCGCTTGCATTATATTGAATGTTTTTGTTTATATTCTTTAAGTGCTTTAGCTAGTTGGTCCGGACAGGACGTCGTTCTTCCTGCGCATAGGGTGCCGTCTAGACGCTCAATAACAAAGTCAATTGGCATGCCTTCTATGAGGCGCTGAATTCCGCTATGATTTCCGCTACAACCACCATAGAACTTAACGTTATGAACGCAACCCTTTTCATCGACGTCAAAAGTGATTTGTCTAGCGCATATGCCGCGTGGAATAAATGTTTCCATCTGGTAACTCCTTTAATCTATTAATTTGTCGAAAATAGTCGAATAGACATCCGCCGCATTATTTTCCCACTTCGCAGCGACGCTCTTAGCGATTTTCCTGTTTGTTACATTCAGTTTCATTTCTACGATTGCATGTGTGGGATCCATTATCTTTAATAATACGGTATAAGTTCCGTCATCGTTTTTAAAATAACTATGGGTATATTCCTGAGCTCTTTTGAATGCCATTCGATTATCTTTTACGTAAGAAACAATCTCAGTTCTTCTTGACAGGGGGATTCTTGCAAAAAAGCTGTTTAAACATTCATGTCCGTTTGGAGTAAGTGTGTAATACTCCTCTTTAGAAGAAGAAATGTTTTTATACAAAAACCCTGAACTGACCAGAGTGTGAATAGCCTCGATTATTTCCATATACGAAATCCAGTTGTTTCTCGTAGCACAAATTTCGAGAATCGTTGACTCGGTCAAAGGAATTCCCATTTTATCAAAAATAAATAGAATCTGGAGTTTGTTTACCAGAGTATTGTCATCAAAAACCAGCTCAGCCATCTTATGTCACCATATTTTGGGAATTTAGTATATCACACCATATTTGCAAAATAAGGTGTTATGGAAATAAAAATATAATGAAAAATATGAGTATATCATTAAATAAAAAAGCAATAGAAAGAAAGCTAAATGTCATTAGACCAATTTATGTTAGTAAAACAACCGGGTCTACAAATGATGATGCGCGCGCCCTTGTTAAGTCCCATGAAACGGCTGTTGTTCTATCTGAATGTCAGACGTTTGGTAAAGGCAGACTTTCAAGAAATTTCTATTCGCCCGCAAAGGAAGGGTTATATATGAGCTTTTTGCTGCGCCCACGCCTTAAGGGAAGCGACGCCGGACTTATTACTTCGTTTGCCGCAGTTTGTGTTGTTAGAGCGCTTAACAGTTTAACCGGACTTGATGCAAAGATTAAATGGATCAATGATGTTGTTGTGGGCAAAAAGAAGCTGTGCGGAATTCTTACCGAGGGAGAACTAAACTCATCAGGAGACTATTCTTATGTAATCATCGGAATAGGCATTAATGTTTCTCAGGTATCATTCCCGGACGACATTTCCAGTAAAGCGACATCCGTTCTTATTGAAACTGGAAAATATATTGATAGAAATCTGCTCGCTTCTATGATAATAAACGAAATGGATAGTATTAGCGTAGCAATCAAAAGTCCGGATTTTTTTAAAGAATATCTTAGTTATTCCTGCGTAGTAGGGAAAGAGTTCGAAATGGACGGAAAGGTTGTTAGGGTTACCGGGATAAAAGAAGATATGAGTTTAATTATAGAGCAGGAAGGCAAACAAAAAGTCTGCCAACCAGAAGAAATAACTTTTCACGATAATTATTAAAAAGCATTTGCGTGATAGTGGTGTTAAATATGTAGGATAGATAATTATATAAATCTTATTCAAAATAGTGAAGGTAATAAGAAACTATTAAAAACTGAATAGGAGTCTGTTAAGTAGACATTGAAAAATAAAATAATAGTAGTAAGCATTATGACTATATTTATGCTCTGCAATATATCCCAACCATTCACTAAAAACATTATACAAAAATGCAAATAAAAAAAGGTACTTGTTTAGCCACAAATAAAGTTGGTACAATAATGATAGAATTAAATGCCTGCAATAGAGCCAAATACATTTACAGTTAAGTAACTAGCGATTACAAGCCATATGGATTAAATATTATTCAAAGAGGGATAAATTCATTTCATTATGAAATTGTTCTGGCATATGAAATGACTTTTTTACAGTATCAAGGGTTATTGACAAAGATAGTTGCTATTCCAATAGTTTAAGGAGAAGAATTATGCTAAAAATTTATTTTGAAGAAGATAGTGAGCGACGTGAACACGAAAGTATTGAACGCGGTTGTCGGTTGGATGTTCTTGTAGAAATTGATGGGAAATATTATGAACCGATTATAAACACTATCGAAAGGCTGGCGCAAGAAGTCAACGAAGCTTTTGAAGATAATAAGATTTATGATATTGATCCTTGTCAAATATTAGTGAAAGAGGCAAATAAAGAATTAATTATCAAATCAATAGTTAAATTATACCAACAGAGTTTTTTTAAATATTTTAATCCTATTGATTTGAATAAGTATAAAACAATTTGTGAAAAACTAATAGACATAAAAAATTGGGTTCAAGTATATTAATATAACAATTATGTGCTTTGAGAAAATTATATTTTAAAATTTTTCCTGCAGATTTCACAATGTATTGCAATAATAAAAAAGCATCTAGAGCAAAAGATTCCATGGTTGAATTGAGTTATCACTCTGTCTTCACGGTTTATGTGTGTTCCGTTATAACGTAGAGAATTACGAATACGTGCGTAACGCTTATGGCGATATCGTGATAATCATTAAAGACGGAGAACCTTATGCGCAGTATTTTTACGATGCTTGGGGCAATAGTCAAGTTGAAAATTATACTAACGACAATATCCGCAACATAAAACCATTTCGCTGGAAAAGTCACTACTATGACGCTGAAAGCGAACTGTATTATGCTAATGGAAGTTATTACGACCCTAAAGTAGGCCTTCATTTAGATGCAGCGGGGATATCTTCTGTAATAGAGAATGCCTTTACTGTTTTTGGGTTTGATATAAACGGAATAATGTGCGACAATATTCTCGCATATCTGCCGTACATCTATACGATACTGACAACGTTAGAGTTAAGCCCGGACCCGACATACGACCCGGATGCGAACAAGCCGTGGTGGGAGCTATGGTGGAACGGTATAGTAAGATGGTTTGCATCGGCTGTAAAATGGTTCAATGAACTGGATATAGGCTGGAAGATAGGTCTCGGGCTAGTATTCTTTGCCGCTGCTTGCATTATAACCCTGTTTACTCTTGGGTCCACGACTGCTGCTGCATGGATTGCTGTATGAAAGCTGACGCTTTGGTTTATTGTAGGTGTAGCGAGCGCGACGGCTATATCTATATTAGGAGCCATTATAAGTGGGGGATCTGTCCTAGACGCGTTGGTGCATGGATTAGCCGACGGGATATTCTGGAGCGGTGTATTTGCATTTGTTTCTGCAAGCATTAATGCGATAAAGACAGGGGTAAGAAGCATAAAAAATGCTAAGTTAGCATCAAGTTCTCAAAGCGGGTCGCAGCCATGCAGTACCGCGGGTCATTGTTTCATTGCAGGAACTCTAGTTGCTTGTCTTGATGAAGAGGGTAATGAAATAACCAAGCCGATTGAAGATATAAGGGTTGGAGATAAAGTGCTTGCTTATGATGAAAAGACGGGAAAAATACATATAAACCTGTGCTGCATTTATTCCGTAATAAAAGCGAGGAGTGGACAGGGATTATAGTAAACGGCGAGGAGATTATTTTCACTCCGGGGCATAAGTATTTCTTGCCGGAAAGTAAAAAATGGGTTTCTGCAGAGAAATTAGAAGTCGGAATAAACGTCCTGCTATCAAACGGAGAATATGGTATAATTGAAGCGGTTAGATCAGTTCATTACGACATTCCGCAAACCACCTACAACTTTGAAGTAGCAGATGTTCATACATATTATGTTGGAACAGGCGTTTGTGTGCATAATGCAAACTGTCATGAACTCGGTAAGCAAGGTGAAC
>JAGCYK010000095.1 GCA_017960845.1 Clostridia bacterium
AAACGGCAATTGAAGTGGCTGCTTCTACGCAAGGTACGGCTCTAGGCACAATGCAAGGATCATGCCTTCCAGGTACGGAAATGTTTTCTTCTTTATTATTTTCAAGATTGATTGTTTGCTGAGTCTTTGCAATTGAAGGAGTAGGCTTGAACGCAACTTTAAATGTAATAGGCATTCCGTTTGTTATTCCACCGAGTAAGCCTCCGGCATTGTTGGTTCTAGTCTTAATCTGGCCGTTTTCTATAGTAAAAGCGTCATTGTTTTCGCTTCCTCTAAGCCGAGCACATTCAAAACCATTGCCGAACTCTATTCCTTTAACTGCCGGAATACCAAAAACTGCTTGGGAAAGTCTGTTTTCCATGCCACCAAAAATGGGATCGCCGATTCCGGCGTCCAATCCATTTATTATGCATTCTATTATTCCGCCGATTGAATCGCCTTCAGCCTTGCATTTAGCAATTAGCGCTTTCATTTCTTGGGCTGCCTTGTCGCTAATGGTAGGGAACTCTTTGCCTTCGATTGATTCGGTGAAATTGCCGTCGTCTTTGACCTGGCCTATAGAATAAGCCCGCGCAAATACTTTTATTCCTTTTTCTTCTAATAGCTGCTTGCAAATTCCTCCGGCTAGGCAAAGTGCTGCGGTAAGTCTTCCCGAAAAATGTCCTCCGCCTGCATAGTCCTGATTTCCGCCATATTTTACCTGGGCGGTGTAGTCAGCGTGACCGGGGCGTGGGTGAGTTTTAAGAAGAGAGTAGTCTGAAGAACGAGTATCAGTGTTTCGAATAATAGCAGTTAGCGGAGCGCCGCAGGTTGTATCACCAACAAGCCCGCTTATAAACTCAGGTTCGTCTGCTTCGTTTCTTTTTGTGGAATACTCGTTTCTCCCGGGCGCTCTTCTAGCAAGGAACCTCTTTAATGCTTCAAAATCTATTTTCTTCCCGGCCGGAATGCCATCAAGAGTCATTCCGACGCCTAAAGAGTGAGACTGTCCGAATATACTTAGTTTAATGTTTTCACCGTACAAACTACTCATTTTTCAACCTCCGTAGAGTCTAAATCTTTCCAAAAGTCAGGATAGGATTTGCTAACGCATTCTGCGCCTTCAACAATTATATCATATATCGCGCTAGATGCTGCTACAGCAGCAGCCATTGCAATTCTATGGTCATTATGTGCGTTGACCGTGCCGCCATTAAGAGAACTTTTCCCGTTTATAACCAGTCCGTCCTTAGTTTCATATGCATCCGCTCCGATGCTAAGCAGCAATGAAAGGGTGGAAGCAAGTCTATCAGACTCTTTAAAGCGCAATCTACTGGCATTAGTTATTATCGTTTTTCCATTTGCCGAAGCTGCTAGGGCGCATATCGTAGGGACAAGATCTGGAATCCCGGAAGCGTCCACTGTTATTCCGCTAAGCTGACCCTTTTTAACTGTAACGGCCGAAGGGCTTTCTATTACATTTGCACCGAATCGTCTTAAAATATCTATTATGGCCTTATCTCCCTGAGCCGAATCGTTTTTTAGGCCGAGCACCGATACGCCATTATTTGACTTTGCGCCCATACAGAGATAAAAAGCAGCATTTGACCAGTCTCCCTCGATTACTCCGCCTGGGCAGTTATATTTTTGATTGCCGGGAACGAAATAGCCGCTAGCAGTCTTTTGAAACTTAATTCCGCTTCTGGCGAGTTCTTCTTCTGTCATTTTTATATATGCAGCGGACTGAAGCTCTCCCTCTATTTCTATATAACTATCACCATCTAAAAGGGGAAGGGCAAATAGCAAACCGGAAATATATTGAGATGAAACCGAGCCGGTTATTTTGTAGTTTCCGCTTGAAAGCTTTCCACGGCAAGTTAGGCTTCTATCTTCTTTATTAAACGACATTCCTCTTTTTTCCAGAAGGCTCGTTAGAGACTCGATAGGCCGGCTTGGAAGTTTGCCTTCCATAAAAAAGGTAGCTTCTAGGCCAAGCGCGCCAATAATAGGGATTAAAAATCTAAGAGTAGAACCGCTTTCGCCGCAGTATAATTGCTTTTCGCCTTCTCTTTTGCTAATCGGAGTGACGTTAATGCAGTTTGGTTCAATTTCAATCTTGCTACCGAGCGAGTTTAAGCAGCTTATTGTTGCAGAAATGTCGGCTGATAGTCCATTTAGCTTAATTGTTGAACTGCTACTAGACAAAGCAGCACAAATAATTCTTCTATGCGCCTGAGATTTTGAAGAGGTAATGGTTATAACCCCCGTTCTACTGCCTGGGGCAATGCACTTTTTCATTCGATGCCTCCGCCTTTCAGCCAATCAAGCAAATCGCTCTTGTTTGTTTTTATGAGACTGCATTTACCGATTTGCTCAGGAACTACGAGGCTTATATAATCGCCTTTGCCTTTTTTGTCATTCATCATGATTGATTCAAGTTCAGCTGCCTTGTAAGGAATCTCCGCTGGAAGGTTATATTTTAAAACAAGATTGATTATTTCTTCTACGTCACTTTTTGATATATAGCCTTTTTTAAGCGCAGCTCTTGCTATTGCGCATAGGCCCATAGCAACCGCGCGTCCGTGAGCCGTTTTATACTTACTAAGTGTTTCAACAGCGTGCCCAATAGTGTGACCTAGATTAAGCATCATTCTTAAACCGCCATCAAACTCATCGGCTTCAACAAAATGTCGTTTCATATTAACGCACTCAGCAATAACTTCTTCGTATTGCTCTTTAACTGGAAGCGCTTTAATTGAATCAAATAAGTCTTTATTGCCCAGAACCGCATATTTTATTATTTCAGCGCAGCCGTTTTCGTATTCAGCTTCGTTAAGCGTGCTTAAAAGCTCTGTATCGCAAATAACTAGAGATGGCTGGCAGAAACATCCCACTTGATTCTTTCCGCTTTTAAGGTCAACTCCCGTTTTTCCGCCTACAGAAGAATCTACTGCAGCTAATAAAGAGGTAGGGAGCTGAATGAAATCGATTCCTCTTTGGTATGTTGCGGCGGTAAATCCGGCAAGATCTCCCGTAACACCTCCGCCGAGCGCGATTACAAAATCGCTTCTAGTTATGCCGCTTTCGCACATTTTCTCGAGAATGGAAGAATATGTGGTTAGATTCTTACTGCTCTCTCCGGATTTAAAAACATAAGAATAGGTTTTGTATCCGCCTTTTTGAAGAGATAAGATTAGTCTATTGCCGTAGAGAGGGAAGACATTGTCATCAGAAATAACGAAAGCGGTTTTGCCGCTTACGGCTTTTTTTATTAACTCTGCAGCCGATTCTAGCAAACCGGCGCCGATTATAACGTCGTATTTTTTTGATGCATTAACAGTTATGGTCTTCATTTATCCGTCAACCTCTTCTTTTCTCTTTTTTCCTTCTTCAAGAAGCCTTTTCATCGCTTCCTTGTCGTTGTTGTGAAGAGCCGCTCTATATTCTTCTAGATTCTTTAGCAATATATCTATTTCTTTTTCAAGATAATCTTTGTTATCGAAAAATAGTTCTGTCCACATTTCCGAGTTTAGCCAGGCAACCCTGGTCATATCTTTGTAGCTTCCTGCAGAGAAGCCTTTGTGTGATGACGCGGTCGGGCTTTTAATGTATGCACTTGACACAACGTGAGCAAGCTGAGAGGTGAATGCTATCATTTCATCGTGCTTATCTGCGGTAGTAACAGATATTTTTGAAAAGCCGGCAGGCGAGAGCATAGTTTTGATTTTATTAAGAAAAACAATATCATCGAATCTCGGCGGAACAATTACCATCGGGGCATTCTTAAAAAGGTTTTCCTTTGCATATTTAAAACCGGAATACTGGGTTCCTGCCATAGGATGTGCGCCGACATACGTAAAACCATACTTTGAGGCAATTGAAATGCCTTCATCGAAAAGGACTCTCTTTGTTCCGCAGCAGTCCATTACAAGTGGCTTTTTGCCTATAACGGGCCCATACTTTTTCATGAATTCTATTGCGGCATCCGGGTAAGTGCATATTAGAATAAGGTCAGCTTCTTTCATTACTTCTTCGCAAAGTTCGCCGCAGATGCAGCCGCTGACAAGCGCATATTTAAACGTAGCTTCGTCTATATCTAGCGCATAAACTTTATGCCCTGCAGCGGAGTAAGCTTTTGCAAAAGATCCGCCAATGAGTCCCAGTCCGACAATTCCTACTATCATTTTAATGCCTCTCTAACTGCCGATACTTTTTTGGCAAGTTTTGCATATTCTTCAGGGCGAAGCGACTGGGCTCCGTCGCAAAGAGCGTGTACGGGGTCGTTATGTACCTCTATAATAAGGCCATCACAGCCGCATGCCGTAGAAGCGAGCGCCATAGGGGGAACCATACGCGCTATTCCTGTAGCATGAGACTGATCTACAATAACAGGCAGGTGAGATAGTTCATGTAGCATTGGCACGGCAGATAGGTCCAGAGTATTTCTAAGGTAATCACTATACGTTCTGATTCCACGCTCGCAAAGGATAACATTTTCGTTTCCGCTTGCCATTATGTACTCAGCGCTCATAAGTAGTTCTTTAAGAGTATTTGCGAGCCCTCTTTTAAGAAGTATGGGTTTGTTGGTCTGGCCAAGTTCTTTTAACAGATCAAAGTTTTGCATATTTCTTGCGCCGACTTGAAGTACGTCTATATCTTCAAATAAGGGAAGGTCGGTTGCGCTCATTATTTCGCTTACAACCGGTAGGCCAGTCTCCTTACTTGCTATTTTAAGCAGTTCGATGCCG
>JAGCYK010000096.1 GCA_017960845.1 Clostridia bacterium
AACAAATTCTCCTTTTATTAAATACCAATCATCTTTTTTTTGAATAGTAGCCTCATACCATCTTCCTGATGAATGTCCAAGTCTTTCAACACCTATTGAAAAATTTTGTTCATCTTGATATGCAATTAAATATTCACCATAGTATTCACCAATATTAAGTTTTGAAATTAGGTCATCTATGTTAGATGAGTATTTATAGCAATACGTTTTATCATCATTTTTCTTCATAAAAACCTCCATTTCTATAAATATTGTACTATTAAAATGCAACTTTAACAATCAATTAGATCTTTCGTTTTTTCAAAGGCCTATCGTTTTTCTATACCCCCTATCGTTTTTTTATAGGACTATCGTTTTTTTATTAATTCTTCAAATACACAATAAAAACTTTTTATCTTATAAATTTAATGTTTTTTGTATCAAAATGGTTCATTCAACATACCAAAATCGGGATTTAAATCCTTATTTAAGTATGAAAAAAGGTTTGATAACGAGTATCAAACCTATGCTTTCAATATGGCGGAGAGGATGGGATTCGAACCCATGTGTGCTTTCACACAAACTGATTTCGAGTCAGCACCGTTATGACCACTTCGATACCTCTCCGCATATTATAATAATAAACCAACTGTTCAACCAATCAAAAGAACACTTATTGATTGACCCGCCCTTCTGTAATACCACAAAAGCGAATTAGACCTTCCAAATTTCTCTAGCATACTCTAGAATAGATCTATCTGAAGAGAACTTTCCGGCGCTTGCAAGGTTCATTATGCTCTTAGAATAAAAAGCATCTGTTCCATATTCTGAATTAACTATTTTTTTCACGCGAATGTAGTCATTAAAATCATACAAACTCATGTAGTTGTCTTCTGATCTTAGTTTATCAAAAATATTTCTAAGCATACCTGTGCCATTGTCATTGAATGTGCCATTGACAAGTGTGTCCATTACACGATGAATTACAGGATCATTATCATAGTACTCCCAGGGTCTATATCCTGGGCGCTTTTCTTTTGCCTCGGCCACGGATGCACCGAAAATGTATTCGTTCTCTACCCCTGCTTCCTCAGCAATTTCTATATTAGCTCCATCCATAGTTCCGAGTGTAACTGTGCCATTAAGCATAAACTTCATATTTCCTGTTCCGGAAGCTTCCATACCAGCAAGTGATATTTGCTCTGAAACATCTGCTGCAGAAACTATATATTCGGCATATGAAACATTGTAGTTAGACACAAATACAACCTGCATCTTATCTTTCATATCCGGATCGCGATTCACCATATCTGCAATGCAGTTAATAAGCTTCATTATAGCCTTAGCATGGTAGTAACCAGGTGCCGCTTTTGCTCCGAAAATGAATGCGGTAGGCTTGAAATCAGTCATTCTACCTGACTTAAGCTCCTGGTAAATATAAATAATCGAAAGAGCATTGAGAAGCTGTCTTTTGTATTCATGCATACGTTTTACTTGAATATCAAAACAGAACTCGGGATTTAGTTTAATTCCTTCTTTCTTCTCTATTATTTCAGCAAGACGCACTTTGTTTTCGTACTTTACTCTTTTGAACTGTGATATAAACTCAGGATCGCACGCATATTTTTTCAATCCTGAAAGCTTAGATAGATTCGTTACCCAATCCTGCCCTATTTTTGAATCGATTAAAGCTGAAAGTGCTGGATTGCAAAGTTTAAGCCATCGTCTAGGAGTAATTCCGTTAGTTTTATTGGAAAATCTATCCGGGAACATCGCAAACCAGTTCTTAAAGACATCATTTTTTAGAATTTCAGTATGAACTGCTGCAACTCCATTTGTACTATGACTTACATATATAGCAAGCCTAGCCATATGAATCACTCCGTTTTCGAGGATATTATAGTTCCAAGCATCAGGAATTCTCATTGCACTGAGCTCATAATTGAGCTTTCTTTGCACTTCTTCTATAACAGCATAGATTTCAGGAAGAATGCTTCTAAATAGATTAATATCCCACTTTTCAAGAGCCTCACCCATTATTGTATGGTTTGTAAAACCGAATACTTTATGACAAATTGCAAAAGCCTGGTCAAATGAAAGCCCTTCGTGCTCTAAAGACAAAATCATTTCAGGAATTGCTACAACCGGATGCGTATCATTGAGCTGAATTGCAATGTGCTTAGAAAACTCAGAAAAGTCGGTTCCGTGATCTTTTTTATACTTTGCTATTAGGTCCTTAATGGATGCGCTTGCAAAGAAATACTGCTGACGAAGACGAAGAATCTTTCCTTCAGTTCTTTCGTCATTGGGATAAAGCACATATGAAATAATATTTGCGTTGTTCTTTTCGCTTAAAGCTCTATCGTAATGCATATTATTAAACTCGATATAATCAAGCTTATTAATAGGTTCGCACTGCCAAAGTCTTAAAGTATTTATCACCTTTCCGCCATAACCAATCACAGGAAAATCATAAGGAATGGCTCTAACCTTCATATCGGCAAATGAGATAATCTGCTGCTCATTTTCTCTTCTAACTGACCATGGGTCTCCGCATACTGACCAGTCATCAGCCTCTTCAACCTGAAAACCATTGACAAATTTCTGGTGGAAAAGTCCATATTTATACCTTATTCCATATCCGCAAAGAGGAACGCTCATAGAAGCTGCAGATTCTAGATAGCAAGCAGCAAGTCTTCCAAGTCCGCCATTACCAAGCGCGCTATCAGGGATTTCTTCAAACGAGCGAATGTCAAGACCTTTTTCTTTGAGCTCTTTATCGACTTCTTCTAGCAGACCTAAATTGAGTAGATTGGAATAAATCGACCTTCCAATTAGATACTCAGCACTTAAGTAATATGCGCACTTTCCGGCCTTATTGCTCTTTTCGGTGCTACGCCAAGTATCGTTAATTGTTTGCATTACTGCTGTTGAGAGTGCGTTGTAAAGTTGACAAGTTGTTGCATCTTTTAACGACACATTGTATGAGTAGGATAAAATATCTTCTGTTTTATCTATAATTTTCTTAGACATTGCTTTTAAAATGCTCCTATGTTGTTCCTATTATCTATTATATTTTTTTACTTTGTTTAGTATGTACCCTGCTAGTTCTTCGCTAAGCTGAGCTCTATCAATTCTATAACTCCAGTTTTCTAGAGAAAGAGTTGATGGAGTGTTGATTCTCCCCTCGCTTCCGGTGTTCGTCCAGTCCGGAAGTGGCAA
>JAGCYK010000097.1 GCA_017960845.1 Clostridia bacterium
ATTCAATCATGCTGACTTTATCTACTATGTATTTAACTTTATTTGTTTGCAGCGCACCTATAAAATGAATTTCTTTAAGCTTTATGCCGTCATACTTTTCAAGGAGCTCTTGGACGCGGTTTTCGCCCATTGCCGTAATGCCGACGTTAAGAAGTTTATTTATATCATCTGCAGTTCTAGTTTTTGTGGCCGCAACGATTTTTACATTTGGGTTTATGCTGCGAGCCTTCTCAATAAGTTTTTTTGCCTCTTCTAGTTGTAACATTATTATCCTTTAAGCAGCTCGTGAATGGATTTTGCGGCAAGTTTTCCAGCACCCATTGCGCTTATAACCGTAGCGGCACCAGTAACTGCGTCACCGCCTGCATAAACGCGCTCTCTACTTGTCATAGCGTTTTCATCTATGATTATTCCGCCTTTGCGGTTAACCTCAAGACCTTTTGTAGTGTTTTTAATAAGCGGATTCGGGGACGTGCCTATAGCCATTATAACGATTTCAAGGTCCATAATATATTCAGATCCCTCAATAGGAACCGGACGGCGGCGGCCATTAGCGTCAGGCTCACCGAGTTCCATTTTGATGCAACGCATTCCAATTACGTCGCCATTTTTAGGATCTCTAGGATTGTCTTTGTTGTTGTAGCCGAGTATTTCGGTAGGAGCAGTGAGTAAATTAAACTCGATTCCCTCTTCTTCGGCGTGCTCAACCTCTTCGCGTCTAGCGGGAAGTTCGTCCATTGAGCGGCGATATACAATGTAAACCTTTTCTGCGCCCAGTCTAAGTGCGGTTCTTGCAGCGTCCATTGCAACGTTTCCGCCGCCGATTACTGCTACTCTTCTGCCTACGTTTATAGGGGTATCAGCGTCTTTATCGAAAGCTTTCATTAAGTTAACTCTAGTGAGAAACTCGTTTGCTGAGTATACTCCGCGGTAGCTTTCTCCAGGGATATTCATAAAACTGGGAAGACCTGCTCCGCTTCCAACAAACACGGCTTCATATCCGGCCTCAAAGATTTCATCAATTGTAAGCGTTTTGCCTATTACAGCATTGCATTGAATGTCTACACCGAGTGCACTTAAAGTATCCACTTCCTTTCTTACAACGCTCTTTGGAAGTCTAAATTCAGGAATTCCATATACTAAAACTCCCCCGGGGATATGCAGCGCTTCAAATATTGTTACGTCATATCCTTTTTTAACTAAGTCTCCTGCGCACGTTAGTCCAGAAGGCCCGGAGCCAATAACAGCAACTTTATGTCCGTTTTTCGGTGTCGGGTTAACCGGCTCACTACTAGCGGCGTTATGAGCATCAGCTGCATATCTTTCTAGCCTACCAATTGCAACGGGCTTAAACTTAATTCCGAGCGTGCACTTAGACTCACACTGGGTTTCCTGCGGGCAAACTCTTCCGCAAACTGCAGGAAGCGAGGAGTATTCGGTTAGTTTCTTATATGCCCCTTCCGTATCTCCGGTTTTAAGGAACTTTATAAATCCGGGAATGTCTATGTTTACCGGACAAGCGGCAACACAAGGCATATTTTTGCAGCAAAGACATCTATTAGCTTCAGCTAGAGCAAGCTCGGCAGTGTATCCGAGCGCAACTTCATTAAAATTATGAGCGCGCAGCTTAGGGTCTTGAACAGGCATTTCATTTCTTGGCGTAATCATTACTTAATCTCCTTATTAAACAGGTTGCATGCCTTTTCATAAGCACGGCGTTCGAAATCAAAATACTGACGCGAGCGGTTCATAGCTTCGTCAAAATCAACTAAAAATGCATCAAAGTCCGGTCCGTCTACACAAGCGAACTTAGTTATCTTTGTTCCGTCAGGTTCTATTAACGTTAGACGGCATCCTCCACACATACCGGTTCCGTCAATCATTATAGGGTTCATTGAAACCACAGTTTTTTGATTATACGGCTTAGTCGTAAGCGTGACAAACTTCATCATTATAATCGGACCTATAGCAATTACAACATCGAATCTCTCTCCGCTGTCTAGAATATCTTTTAAAGGAGCTGTAACAAGACCTTTTTCGCCCCAGCTTCCGTCATCACTCATTTTAATGAATCTGTCAGAAGCATTTGCAAATTCTTTTTCCAGAATCACAAGATCTTTTGACCTGAATCCAACAATTGCCGTAACCTCCGCCCCGATATCATGGAATTTCTTAGCTACGGGGTAAGCGATAGCTGAACCTACTCCGCCTCCTACTATGGCAACTTTTTTAATTCCTTCAGTTTCAGTTGCTTTGCCTAAAGGCCCAACGAAGTCCTCTATGCTTTCGCCTTCGCTCTTATGGTTAAGCTTTTCGGTTGTGGCTCCAACTACCTGGAAAATAATGTCCACTGTTCCGGCCTCTCTATCGTATCCGGCGATAGTAAGCGGAATGCGCTCTCCCTTTTCGTCGACACGTAGGATAATAAACTGCCCCGGCTCAGCCTTTTTAGCTACTAAAGGCGCATATACCGACATAAATGTTACGGTCGGATTTAATCTTTCTTTCTTGACAATTTTATACATGACAAATCCTTTATATGATTATTTTTAAGTGATATCTAGCAGTTGAAACTAAATTAACCGCATTCAATTATAACATAAAACTGCTCGTTATTGAAAAATATTTTTTAAAATTATGTGCAAAAAATGTTTTTTAAATGCTTCTAACGTTCTTCTCTGAAATAATTTAGGCCCAGAGAAGCTGGAGGCTGAATGTTTTTGCTTCCCACTATGCTTGTTATAATGAGAACCAAAATGGTTATAACATACGGAAGAAGTTTGAGCAGGTTTGTAATTACAAAGCCTGTTCCTGTAAGACGGTAAGCTAAAGTATATAGACCAGCAAAAACTATTGACCCTATAATACTTAAGTTCGGGCGCCAAATTGTAAAAATAACTAGTGCTACAGAAAGCCATCCTAAAGCCTCAATTGTCATTGCGTTCTCCCAGCTTCCGCCTATGTAATCCATAATATAGAAATACCCGCCAATGCCTGCTATTCCGCTTCCAATAGCTACGGCTAGATATTTATATTTATTGACATTTATTCCAGCTGCATCGGCTGTCGCGGGATTTTCTCCGACTGCTCTTAAGTGAAGTCCAACTTTAGTCTTTTTAATCACCCACCAAGCAGCTATGGCAATAGCTATGGCTAGATAAACAAGAACTCCGTGCGAAAGGAAAATCTCTCCGAACCATCCAAGCGATTCCCAGAAAGGAAGAGAACTCTTTATTATGTCGCTCGCATCAAAGAAATGCGCGCGGTCTACGAAATTATCCATAACAAACTGAGTAAAGCCTACTCCGAATGTTGTAACCGCTAGACCAGTAATATTTTGATTGCAATGAAGCGATATTGTTAAAAAGCCGTATATCATGCCTACTGCCGCAGCAAAGACAACTGCGAAAATGAGTGAAAACAGCACCAAAAATACCCACATAGGATTAGCTGAAAACATGCGCATATAAATATCTACGCCCATACATCCACCGGCAGTACCTGCGCACATTATCCCCGGAATTCCAAGGTTAAGCTGCCCGGCTTTCTCGGTAATGATTTCTCCAACGCTTCCAAGGAGGAAGACTGTTGCCAAAGAAATTGATCCTACAATAAATGCAACTACATAGTCCATAATTACTTATCCTCCTCTTTGCTTATCTGCGCTTTATTCTTTTCTTCCAGTTCAATGCTATTGTCATTTAAAACTGTAAATTCAGCCGACTTTTTCTTCCGCAAATTTATCTTATACCGTATAAAGAACTCGCATCCTATTATAAAGAAATAAATAAAACCAAGAACAAAGTTTACAACCGAATTGTTGTAGAAGCCGAAAGAGCTTCGAACCTCATTCATTCCGTTTGTTACGAATGTAATGAGTGCGCACGTTCCAATCATTATAATTGGATCGAATTTTCCTAGCCAGGCAGTCATAATTGCGGTAAAGCCCATATTGTTCGCCATTTCATTGTTCACCGTGTTGTTTATGTCACCTGAAAGCAAAAATCCAACAATTCCGCAAATTGCGCCTGATACTATGAGCGTCCTTATTATAACCCACCGTATATTTAAACCTACATAGCGGGCAGTGTTCTCGCTTTCTCCCACTATTGAAAGCTCGAATCCGTGCTTACTCTTTTTCATATAGAAGAACATAAATACCGTGACTAAAGCCGCTATAAGAATTGTAAATATGTACTCTGAGCCGAATACGTCCGGGAACGAGTACTGCTCCATAGGTTCAAGCACTCCCGAGCCCGTTGACACCCAAACCGAAATCATTACGACAACTAGTCCGGATGCAATATAGTTAAGCATTAATGTAAATAAAGTTTCGTTTGTTTTAAAGAAAGCTCTAAATACCGCAGGAATTACTGCCCAGACTACTCCGGCAAGCACGCTTGCAATGAACATAAGCGCATAAAGCAGTGCATTAGGTATGCTTCCTCCGAGAGTGAACATCACCGCTGTGCATGCAAGACAGCCTATAAGGATTTGTCCGTTCGCGCCTAAATTCCAGAATTTCATTTTAAATGCGGGCACTACTGCCTGCGTTACCAAAAGAAGCAGTGCAAATTCTTTGAAAAACTGCCATATTCTTCTTTCAGTTCCTATATTCCCATTAAAAAGAGAAACAAAAAACCATAGAGGGTTTCCGTCTTCTGACACTATTGTGCAAATAATGCTGGCTACAAGAAGCGCACCTATTATTGCTGATGCATAGATTACAATTTTCCAAACAAGAGCAATCTCCTTTCTCTTGGAAACGTGAAACAAGGGTTCTCTAACTGCTACATTACTATTATTCTTCATTGTTTGCCTCCGCTTCCGCTTCTTCTTGTTGCTGCAAAATGCTAGCAATTTCTTTTTCTTCCGCCCAATCCTCTTCGCTTAAGTTACTGTCTTTAGCCATTCCAAAGCGCTTGTCTTTCTTTGTTTCGAGTAAGTTCAATGCCCCTGTCATCATAAGACCTAACTGCTCTTTTGAAGTTTTATTGGCGTGAACTACGCCCATATTCTTTCCATGACAAAGAACCATTATTTTATCGCATAAAGCGAGCATTACGTCTAAGTCTTCTCCGATATATAGAATACCCACGCCTTTTTTCTTCTGCTCGTTAAGTATGTTGTAAATAAGATATGAAGAATTAATGTCAAGTCCTCTGACAGGATATGCCGTAATAATAACATTCGGCGCCGATTCTATTTCCCTACCAACTAATACTTTTTGCACGTTTCCGCCGCTAAGTAGTCTAACAGGTGTTTCTGTTGACGGAGTAACAATATCTAGCTTCTTTATGAGTTCTATTGCTTTGGCTCTAGCCGCCGTGCGGTTTACAAATGGCCCTTTATTAGCTCCATAAGTTTTGAGCATCATATTATCCGTTATAGAGAATGAAGAAACAAGACCCATTCCAAGTCGATCTTCCGGAATGAAACTCATTGAAATTCCTTTCGCGATAATCTCTTTAGGGGTAAGCGCTGCTAGACTTTCTCCTTTATGTATTATTAGACCGCCAGACAACCGCCTAAGCCCGGCTATTGCCTCGCAAAGCTCTTTTTGACCACAGCCTGCTATTCCCGCTACGCCTAGTATTTCTCCGCTTCGTATATAAAAGCTTACATCGTCTATTGCAAGGCTTCCATCGTCCTTTTTTATTCTAAGATCTCTCAGCTCAAGTATGGGCTTATCTATATCTGAGATTTCTCTGTTTATCTTTAGTTC
>JAGCYK010000098.1 GCA_017960845.1 Clostridia bacterium
ATAAAACCTATAACGTTATCGAAATCAGATAGTACTGAGATGCTAGGTTCATCACATTCAAAGCCCATATTTAATGAAGATAGCACCTGACTCTCATTTGTCTTATTACTATGAACCATAAAATCGTCATAATAAAAATAATTGCAATAATCAAATATAATTCTATTAAATACACTTCCCGTTATGCCTATATTTGCGCCTACTGCATCAATTGAACCAGTCTCATCGTAAATACCGACTATTTTAATCTCTTTTGTCATATAATCGCGCAAATTCAATATGTCATTATAATAACCGTTATAAAACTGATCGTGAATATCAAATACCCCGTAAGTTTTATCGAATATTCCATCATAATTTGTTGCCGTATATCCAGCAAGTTGAAGCGCATCGACGCTAATCGCTATTTCCGAGTTGTTTTGAGGCTTTCGTCCAGCAATAATGCTTGTCGTGCTGATTGCGTCCGTATTACCAAGAGATATCCATGTTGATGGTGTCGTTTCATAAGCTTTCGACCATATTACACTGCTTGTTTCAAATATTAATCCGTTTTTAGCTACCGCTTCTTCGGTTATTCCGCGCTTATCCGCATAAATGACATTGTATTTTTGGTTAAAGCGATATCTGGCATACTTAGATACTTCTCCCGGAGTTAAAAGTTTCTCATCTAACCCGTATTCTTTATAATCTGTCGGCACCACTCCGGCAATTGAGTATTCAGTTCTATCGATAATAATATGCTGACCAATAGCATTATCACTTGATAATCCCATCTCTTTCAAAAAATAATCCGTTGGATAGGCTTGCAATTGAGAGTTTGAAAAAGAAACAGAACTATTATTTCCAAATAGTGATTCATCGGCATAAACCACCGTTGCCGAATAACTTCTTAATTCACCTGAAATCGTAACAAAATTATTTTTTCTTCCAAAAATGCTGTCCTCACCAAAAACCGAGCTTAAATCACTATGAAAATCTTTTCCGGCTTTTATTGTTCCATTATTAAAAGTTCCAATCAGCGTTTCATATTTTACAGACTTGAAAAAATAATAATCATTAATATTGTTTTCTACGATATAAGAAACAATCGAGTTTTTCGCATCAAATAATGAAAAATATAAAGACATAATTAATAAATAAAATGTCAATACATATACAATAGAACTAAGAATAAATCTTGAAACGCCATTACCTATTCCACGCATAGAAAAAGATATTGTGTTTTTCCAAGACAGGTTGCTGTTATAAGTTATCTTTTCATCTTTATTATTTGTTAAATTTGATGTGTTTTCTCGTTCTTCTTCTTTTACTTTAATTGTTATTTCAGAATCTAACGAAGCATTCATTAAAAAGTCATAAAGTTGTTTTTTTCCTAATTTTATAGATTCTTCTTTATTAATAATCTCGTAAGTTTTTTCTTGATTGATAACGTCGCTAGCTATCTCACCATCTACTAAAGTAATTGTTCTTCTGCCATACCGATGAGCAGCCTCTACATCATGAGAAAATAGAACTATCAAATAGTCCTTAGATAGTTTTTCGAATAGTTCATAAATTGCCGTGCTATTAGCTCCGTCTAGATTGCCGGTTGGCTCATCTGCTAAAATGATTTTCGGATTTTTTATCAAAGCTCGGGCTATCGCTACACGTTGTTTTTGCCCACCGGACAATTCCCGAACCTTTCTTGTGGATAAATCAAGAATATCCACTTTCTTCATTACTTCTTCAACTTGATTATCATCCGGAGTTTTACCTTGAATTTTCAAAACAAACTCTATGTTTTCTTTTACATTTAAATCGTCAAGAAGCATATAGTCTTGGAAAACAAATCCAAAATAATAATTTCTTAAATTGTCCCATTCGCGTTGTCTTATTAAAGAGACATCTTTTCCAAATAAATAGTACTTGCCACCCTGATAGTCATCTAAGCCACCTATTACATTTAACAAAGTGCTTTTGCCGCTTCCACTTTTTCCCAACACAAAAACAAGACCGGCCTTATCAAACGAAAGGTCTATTTTTTTCAATGCTTCAACGCCATTGTCATATTGTTTTGTAATATCTTGCAGTTTTATCATAATTAATACAATTTATTGGTTAACTTAATAAAATGCGCTATTGTAGAAACAAAGGTCTCCATATATTGTTCTTTTGCGCGCACCCCATGATACATCATCCGCTTATGTGCATTCTCAATGCCCGCAGACCCAAAAATATTCCCGTACATAAAACCATATTCTACTTGTTGTTTATTCTCAGGCGTTAGAAAACCTTTTTCACAAAGTAGATCCAAACTATTTGTCCCAAAATAAAACATTGAATAGTACTTCTCATCTATAAGCCTTTTTATTAAATCCAACTCTTCATCAGATAAAATCAATTTACCTTCTGAATCTATTATAACGATAAAACTATATATAAAATCATCACTAGATGCAAGTGTAGTCTCGTTGAGCGAAGTAACTCTACGATACTTAACATCCTTGTAATAGTCTGGCACGTAGAAATCTTCCCCATAGACAATAATATCCGATGGGAAAGTTTCATTTAACAAGATTGTATTCCTTTCTGCTGAGTTCGTAAGATGAGGCCTATTGAGCGACGCGATAAGAATGGCTACTACAACGGCAACCACCACTATAGAAGATACGATAAGAATGATTGTTTTTCTCTTTTTCCTCATTTTTTTATTAATAATTGAAGGAAAACAAATAATTTGTTTGTATTCCAACTGAATTTGATCTATTCCAACCCCATAAGAATGGAGTATACTTGCAAAACAACGCCCTTATTGTAAAAACAGCATAAGCAAAATTAGCATTGAGTGTCTTGCAGGAAACAATAAACTGAAAATGAAAGACATACTATTATTAATGATCGCTTTTTCATAATGTAAATCCCCACTATTGAATATAATTGATTTTATAATATAAAAAAGTATAAAACCTGTCAATGCAACATCCAAAATGGTTGTTTCATATGATTCTCAATAATATTTAGTAGGGTGGCTTTATAAAAAAACCATTCTTTTGTAGTCTATTCCCTTCACTTGTTGTCTGTCGAACCGAATCCCCCTTTTCGTTGAACAGACGAATCGTCATCATCAGTCAAATAATATTTTAAAAATACTCCTTGAGCAAATGCCGAGCCTTTTTCAACATTTAAAACCTTATCTCCCCTGTTTGTCATTTTTATTTGTATATGACCTTCGTTATCCGCAAAATAATAATCACTATCTATTATCCCCACGGTGTTATTGAGCATAAGCGAGTATTTAAAGCCTAGCCCCGAGCGTGGAAAAATCAGAAGCGCAAAATCTTTATCCATTTTGCAGCGAATCCCCGTTAAAATCTTGATAGACTCTCCGGGAGATAGAGTAAAAGAGACCGGTGCAAAAAAGTCATAGCCTGCACTTCCTGCCGTCGCTCTTTTAGGAAGCGCAATGCCCTCGAATGAGTCCTCGCTTCCTCCATCACATAAATATTGTTTTAAACTAATTTTTTCAAATTTAATCATTTTCTTTTAAGCCATAAATTCATTTATAAGGAGAATAAACTCGTTTGCATTCTCGGGCATAATTCCTACTGACATCAGTGCCTCAGCAAATAAAAGCACGCATAACCTTCCGAGTTTTTCATCGTCAGTCTCAAGAAGAGACTCTGCTAAAGAGAATAATTTATGCGAAGGATTAATTTCTAGAACATATTGCGCCTTAATGTTTTCATTTCCTGGCATAGACGAAAGAACCTTTGCCATCTCAATGGAAAGCTCTCCTTTTGCAGATAGCCCAACAGCATAATCTCCGAGCATATTTGAAAGACGAACTTCTTCAACCTTTCCAGAAAGTTTGTTTTTAATCGTCTCTAAAAGTTTTTTAGACTTGTCCTGTTTTTTCTTTTTGTCTTTCTTTTCTTCTTCGGTCTCTATTCCAAGATCATCACTTGAAACGGATTTAACCTTTTTCTCGTCATAGCTGTCCATTAGCTTAAAGACGAACTCATCGACATTGTCTTTAAGTAAAAGAACCGAATAGCCTTTTTTATTGACTGCCGAAACCTGAGGAAGGCTTTCAAGCGAAGGATAATCCGAGCCAGATGCGAAGAATATTTCTTTTTGCCCTTCTTTCATTGCAGACACATATTCTTTAAGTGTTACAAACTTCTTTTCAGGGGCTGAGTAATAAATAAACAAATCTTTTAAATCCGGTATTTTCAAACCAAAACTTTCATAAGCACCAAACTTGAGCGTTACTCCGAATTTATCAAAAAACTTTTCGTATAATTCCCTTTCGTCATCTCTCATTTTGCCTCGTACGGAAAGAATCTTCTTTTCAAGGCTCTTAGCTATTTCATTTAACTGCCGGTCGTGTTGCAGCATTTCTCTTGAAATGTTCAATGATAAATCAGACGAATCAACTACGCCACGAACAAAGCCAAGATAATCAGGGAGAAGCTTTTCGCAGTTTTCCATAATAAGCACGCCGCTACTATAAAGCTTTAACCCTTTTTTATATGACTTAGCATAATAATCCATAGGCGGCTGAGCAGGAATAAATAAAAGCGCAGTATATTCTACGTTTCCTTCCACCTTAGTTGTAATAATTCTTAGAGGCTTTTCGTAGTCATAGAATTTGCTTTGATAAAACTGGAAATACTCGTCGTCCGAAACATCCTTTCTGTTTTTCTTCCAGATAGGAATCATAGAGTTGAGTGTTTCGACTTCAACTACTGTGGATTTTTTATCGCCCTTTTCATTATTAGACGGCTTTTCTACCTGCATCTTTATAGGATATCGAATATTATCGGAGTACTTTGTTACCAGTTCCCTTATTTTATACTCTTCAAGGTAATCGGAGTATCTTGCTCCATCTTCGTCTTCTTTCAGTTTAACCGTAACCGTCGTTCCGGAAATATCTCTTTGCGCGGGTTCTATTTCGTACCCGTCAACTCCAGCCGAAGTCCACTTATATGCGTTTTCTTCTCCATACTTTTTGCTTACGACCGTAACTTCGCTAGCAACCATAAAGCATGAATAAAAGCCAACACCAAATTGGCCTATCAAAGTTTCAGCCGTCTCTTTATCCGAATTAGCCTTGAAATCAAATGTTCCACTGCGAGCAATCGTTCCGAGATTGCTTTCCATTTCGTCGCTATTCATTCCAATTCCGTTATCTGAAATGCTTATCGTGCGAGCGTTTTTATCCACCTCGATATTAATCTCAAAATCTCTATTTGCATTAGGATCTGTTAAAGAAATAAAGTGAAGTTTGTCAATTGCGTCAGATGCGTTCGAAATCACTTCGCGAAGAAATATTTCCTTGTTTGTGTAAATTGAGTTAATCATAAGGTCGAGAAGTCTTTTTGATTCCGCCTTAAATTTTTTTAATGCCATTTTCTATCTCCTAATATTATTCAAACCGGTTTGTTTTCCGATTTTAATCTTTCATATGCATATAATAACACTTTTGCGTGGTCAAATGCCATATCTCCGCTAGACAAGCTCTTATTTAAATCTATTTCGCCGAAGCTGTTGCGCACAATTTGCACGCTTGCGCTAAACTCTCCGAACTTTCCGCTTAAATGAATCTCTGCGCTTGCTTTATCGTACTTTATATCATAAGAATACCAGTCAGCAGTTGCGGCGTCATCCGCGCCTTTAACAAAAAAGCTATCGCAAAAGCTATAGAAACTTACGGTAACTACCCAGTCGCGCTTGTCCCTTCCGGGAGTACTGATTTTAATTAACTGCCTAGCATCAATTAGGCCCGCTCCCGTTTCTTCATTTAATTCTCTAAGCGCAGCGTCCTCAGCGGATTCTCCAGGATTGACAAAACCTCCGGGAAAAGCAAGTTTACCTATGTCCGGATGGTTTCCTCGTTGAACTAAAAGAACTTTGCCTGGAGCGAAAACAACGCAATCTGCCGTTAGAGCAGGATGCTTCCACTTTGCGGGGTTATACGCTTTTAAGAACTCTGTTTCCGTCTGCCCCTGCGCATTCTTCTTCTGTGTCTTGTTGCACTTGTTTTTGTTTTCTTGCATTTCTTCTTTCAAAATAAATCGCTACGGGAACGGCTAGTGCGCCTACGGCAATGGTTTCGCCGAGTCCTACCCAGCCCATTTCAATAAAATATAAATCAGGCTCTCCCACAAAAACAGTAAATGTCAGCGGGACGATTAATGCATTAAACACAACTACGGCTATGCCTGCAATCGCTATTTTCACTGGCGCCGGCTTCATTTTTCTTACCAAAATGCCAACTCCGGCAGCAAATAATGTTGCAAGCGAGCCTACAAAAACATCTACTATGCTTCCTCCCGCAATATTACCAAGCATACATCCAATATATAGTCCGATGGCCGTTTCCGGGAAAAATAGAGGAAGAAGCGTTAGCGCTTCACTAATTCGCACCTGAAGGGTAGCTGTAGCAAAGGATGAAAAAGCAAATGCGAGGGTTAGTGACGCATAGAGGGCGGCAACTACTCCCGCCCTCGCAATTATTAATGATTTTCTGTTCATTTAGAACCTCCGTTTTTTACAGGGTTTTCGGGGACCTGTTATTTAATTGTTCTTTAGTTTATATATCAACCCTTCCAATCAACAGCCCAGGCTGAAGTAGATGAAGGGGTCTTAATCGTTTTTGAGGGATTGTATCCGGCAAAAGCCCTAGAACCCACATATGATACATTTGACAGGTCAAGATTTGGCAGATTAGCGTCATAATAGAAAGCCTTTTCACCAATCGTGCTTTGGGCAGCAAATTCGAAATCCATTAGATATAGTTTAAGACAGCTGTTAAATGCATTGCGCCCGATTGTCTTTACTGCCGATTTCTTATCTCCTGCAAGCTCGCTGAGTGTAAACGTGCGAAGCTCTCCGCATCCTGAAAAAGCATCATCGCCTATTTCGGTTATATCAGAACTTATTGAAACCGCTTTTAAAGATGTACAACCTTCGAACGCTCCTGCGCCGATTTTCTTAAGATATGTCGGAAGAATCATTGAAACTATTGACACATCGTTTTTAAACGCTTCGCTTTTGATTGCAACAACCGCTTTAGCTTCAGCATGGTCGGTTTGATTTCCGCCTTCTGAGTCAGCCCAATAATAACTGCTTTCAGGGATTATAACAGTTGCCGTATAGTTTAAATCCTGCGGACGCTCGAGATTAATTACAAGTCCGCCAAGCGCTGAATCGTAAACAAAAGAATACGCCGAATACTTCTCGTGCACTGAATTATCTTCGCCGCATGATGCTAGACCAATAATAGCTGCGACGCTCAAAACGATTACCATTAAAAGTGAAATAATTCTTTTCTTCATACTTGCTGATTATATCATTCATTTTAAAATAATGTCAAATACAGCAAGGGGGTCGCAAAAGCCTTAAGCAGCATAAGAACATTTTCTAGAAAATTGACTTGCACTAGTCTATTGAATTATACTCACTTTGTAAATATTAAAAGCGGAGAAATAATAATGAATACAATCAATGCAGTAATCAAACTTAATAATGGGAAAAGCATTAAACTTGAGCTTTACCCGGACATTGCGCCTATTTCGGTAGAAAATTTTGTCAGCCTAGCTGAGCAAGGCTATTTCAATGGGCTATGCTTCCACCGAGTTATCCCCGGTTTTATGATTCAAGGCGGAGGCTTTGTTGCTGACGGACCTGCAATCAAGGAAAAAAGAGGCGCCCGCCCCATCAAAGGCGAGTTCAGTGCCAATGGCGTTAAGAACGATCTTTCTCATACCCCCGGTGTCATTTCTATGGCCCGCACTCAGGTTATGGATTCAGCTTCCAGCCAGTTCTTCATTTGCGTAGATAACTGCACGTTTTTAGATGGACAGTATGCGGCCTTCGGAAAAACGGCAGATGAGGAATCTCTTAAAACGGCAATTGAAATAAGTTCAGTGCCTACTCACTCTTTTGTGTACTACGACGACGTTCCGAATAGTCCGGTGGTAATGACTTCGGTAACCATTATAAAATAAGCCGTATACTACAAGGTCATACAGACAAAAACCCGAAGACTTTATTGTCTCCGGGTTATTTTAATAAACTGGTTCTTATTATTATATTATCAGGGACTTACCTGTCATTTCTTCCGGTTGAGGCAATCCCATTGCTTCTAAAAGCGTAGGCGCAACGTCGCAGAGTGCTCCGTCACGGCGAAGATCTCTTCCTATATATTTATCTCCGCAGAGAATAAACGGAACCGGGTTCGTGGTGTGACTCGTGCAAGGACTTCCATCGCTAAATTTCATGAACTCCGCATTGCCATGGTCAGCAAAGACAAGCGCCGTACCGCCCGTAGCGACAATGGCATCAACAACTTTTCCAACACACTCGTCTACTGCCTTAACTGCGCGGCACGCCGCTTCGTAAACTCCGGTATGACCAACCATATCGCAGTTTGCATAATTCATTATTAAGACATTCGTTTTTCCTATTACCGATAGAGCCTTCTCGCAGACCTCATAAGCGCTCATTTCGGGCTTTAGATCATAGGTAGCAACTTTAGGTGAAGGAACTAGGATTCTCGTTTCGTTCTTGTTTGGTTCCTCTACTCCTCCGTTGAAAAAGAAAGTAACGTGTGCGTATTTCTCGGTTTCTGCCGTACGAACCTGAGTTTTACCCATCTTGGCAAGGTACTCGCCAAGTGTATTCACAAGTTTTCTCGGAGGGAATGCTATATGAACTCCGCCAATTGTTACGTCATACTGGGTCATGCAAACATAGAAAGTTTTCTTGTAACCGCCGGCTCTATCAAATTTATCAAACGCCTCTTCGGTTGCTGCTCTTGTTATTTCTCTAGCTCTATCTGATCTAAAATTAAAGAATATTACAGAATCGTTATCTTTTACTCCGCTATAGTCCCCTATTACGCTCGCTTTAATAAATTCATCGGTAACGCCTTCCGCATAAGACTGCTTAGCCGCTGTAGATGCGCTGTCGAACTTTTTGCCAATTCCGGCATACATCATATCGTAGCCTTCTTTGACTCTTTCCCATCTATTGTCTCTGTCCATATAGTAGTAGCGTCCGATTACAGAAGCAATCTTTCCTACGCCTATTTCTTTAATCTTATTTTCAAGTTCTTCGATATATCCGGCTCCGGACGTAGGAGGAACGTCTCTTCCATCCATTAGACAATGCACGAATACTTTATCTAGCCCCTGCTCTTTTGCAAACTTAAGAAGCGCATAAAGATGCGTATTCATTGAGTGCACTCCGCCGTCAGAAAGAAGCCCTACAAGGTGAAGCGCAGAGCTATTTTCCTTGCAATTCTTTGCCGCGGCTAAAAACTCAGCGTTTTCAAAAAAGTCTCCATCCTCTATTGCCTTATCTATTGCCGTTATATCCTGATAAACAATTCTTCCTGCGCCTATATTTAAATGCCCTACTTCACTATTGCCCATTTGGCCTTCAGGAAGCCCCACTCTTTTGGCGCTTGCCTCAATTAAGGTATGTGGATACTTTTCCAAAAATCTATCTAAGTTCGGGGTTCCTCCGCCTACAACAGCGTTTCCCTCTGTTTCTTTTCTATAGCCGAAGCCATCCATGATAATAATTGCGTCTGTCTGCATTGTCATTCCTTTAATCAATCGTTTAAAACGACTTTCGTATATTTTCTTTAAGTAATGTTAACACCGGGAAGCGACAAAAATCAAATTATTTGCGGCATCAAAAAAGAACCGGAGACTCAAGATAAAGCCTCCGGCCAGGAATAAACCTAATTATTATTTTCCAAGTTTTTCTTTGGTAATCTCCGCAACTCTTTCGGGAGTGAATCCGAAATACTCAAACAGTTTGTTTGCCTTTCCGGATGCTCCGAATGAATCTATTCCGATTACAGCGCCGTCAGAGCCGGCATATTTGTACCAAGGCGCAGTAGCACCTGCCTCTATAACGATTCTCTTAATTCCAACAGGAAGGATTTCGTTCTGGTAATCTATGCTTTGACGCTCGAATGCTTCTACGCAAGGCATTGAAACTACTCTAGCGTTGATTCCGTCTCCGGCAAGTAAATCCTTAGCTTTAAGCGCAAGACTTACCTCGCTTCCGGTTGCAAGCAGAACGACATCAGGCTTGCCTTCTCCGGCTACAACGTATGCGCCTTTAAGTCCCTTTGTTCCAGAGTGAAGTGCAGGAAGGTTTTGACGTGAAAGAACCATAACGGTAGGTCTTCCGCCAGTTACGGCGCTTACGTAAGCAGAAGCTGTTTCAGAATAATCCGCAGGACGGTATACATCAAGTCCGGGGATTAGACGGAGAGAAGCCGTCTGCTCAATCGGCTGATGTGTAGGACCATCTTCGCCTACACCAATAGAGTCATGGGTAAACACATAGAATACGGGCAGTTGCATAAGCGCAGCCATTCTGATTGGATTGCGCATATAGTCGCTGAATACGTGGAATGTTGAGCTGAATGCTATGAATCCTCCATGAAGAGCTATTCCGTTGCATATACCGCCCATTGCGTGCTCACGAATTCCGAAATGCACATTTCTTCCCGCTCTGTTTTCAGGGCCATAATCTCCGCCGTTCTTAATATATGCCTTTGTGGAAGGAACGAGATCCGCCGTACCACCAACGATTCCCGGCACATATTCTGCGATGCGGCAAAGTGCACGTCCACCGGTGTTTCTAGTAGCATCTTCTTCCTTTTCGTCAGTCCAAATGCTTTCGATTTGAGTTAAATCCGGGCCGACTCCATCCATTCTATCTTTGAAAATCTGCCAGTCTTCTGGATACTTAACTGCATATTTTTCAGCAAGCTTGTTCCAAGCGGACTCATATCCGGCAAATGTTTTGGATAACTCTTTAATATGCGCTTTTACTTCGGTAGCAACAGAGAACGGAGGATATTCCCATCCCATGCTCTTTTTCATCTCTGCGATGCATTCAGCGCCAAGAGGCGAGCCGTGAGTAGACGCACTGCCTGCTTTGCTCGAGCCTTCGCCTATTCTTGTTTTTACGATAATAAGTGAGGGTTTGTTTGTCTCTGCTTTTGCTTCAAGCACTGCTGCTTTAAGCGCATCAATATCTTCTCCGCTTGCAACTTTAAGTACCTGCCAGCCTTGAGCTATGTGGCGAGCAGCAACGTCCTCTGTGAAAGCAACGTCCGTAGCGCCTTCTATGGTAATGCCATTGCTGTCATAAATAACAATGAGCTTTCCGAGCTTTAAGGTTCCTGCAAGGCTTGCGCTTTCGGATTCAATACCTTCCATCATGCATCCATCGCCGCAAAGCGCATAAGTGTAGTGGTCGATAAGTTTAATATCCGGCTTGTTGAACTGTGCAGCAAGCATACTCTCCGCGATAGCCATACCAACAGCGTTAGAAATTCCCTGCCCAAGGGGTCCTGTCGTAGCCTCTACTCCTTTTACAAGGCCATGCTCAGGATGTCCCGTAGCAGCTGAACCAAGCTGTCTGAAATTCTCGATATCTTCCATCTTTAATCCGTAGCCGAAGATGTGAAGAAGAGAGTAAATAAGAGCTGAGCCGTGTCCCGATGAGAGAACAAATCTGTCTCTGTCTATAAAGTCGGGGTTAGCGGGATTATGCTTTAAAATCTCAGCATAAAGCTCATATCCGATTCCTGCACATCCAAGAGGAAGTCCAGGGTGACCGCTGTTGGCCTTATCTATCATTTCGGCCGACAGTACTCTGATGTTGTTAATAGTAGTTTTTCTAATGTCCATACGCTGATTATACAATTATTGTGGCCTTTTTGTAAATACTACTATCAAATTATTTATTAAGATTATTGAGTTTCATAAATTTGCTTTTTGCCCTTTTTTAACAAAAATAGTTGCCTTGAAAAAAGCAACTATTTTACTGTTTTAAACTATTAATGAGATTAGGCCGTGGGCGGAGAGTAAATGTACTGAGTAATTGGAATCTCAACTACGGATGTTTGTCCATCAAGATAGAATCTCTCTGTTCTTCTAATCCCTGAGCCAGTAACCTTGTAATTAACTTTTTGAATTGTAAGCCTTATTGTTTGTCCGGCTACAATTTCACTGAAAACTTCTTGTGCCTGGTCTGAAGATGTAAATGTTTCGCTAACACGCTGCCCGTCTTTTGTATATTCAATTGAAACAAGCGAGTGAAAATATGTAGCAGAGGAAACGTTTTGGAAACTTTTGTAACTTACAAGCTTTCCTTTTGCATCACTATCGGCATCTAGATCCAGAACATAAACCACGTTCTTTGTCGCATTTCCGGTTTCTGCAGTATAACAAGCTGCGTACCCTGTGCTAATCCCTATTTTCGAGTCGCCCGGCACGCTTCCATACTGCCGGACACTTCCGTCGCCTTCAATTTGAACGGATTTCAGTATTTCTTCTGCTGCATATATCGCATCATTTGCCGGAATTGCGAAATTTAGTCCGTCATACTGGGAAAAGCCTGAGTTAGTTATGCCGATGACAAGTCCCTCATTGTTGAATAGAGCCCCGCCAGAGCTTCCGGGATATGTTGCAGCATCTGTCTGAAACAACTTCATATAACCTATTTCTTCAAGATATGTCGTTCTTGCCTTAGCAGAAATTATGCCCTTAGAAACCGTTCCACCTAGAACACCGAGCGGATTGCCTATTGCAAAAACATCTTCTCCAACCTGAACCTTATCGCTATCTTCAATAAATTTAGCAACGCTGATAGAATGAAGCAACGGCTTAGTAATTCTAAGAACCGCAATGTCTTTCTTTTTAGAACCACCCATTAGTGTTGCCGAAACATTAGCATTCGTTTCGTTTCCGTTTCCATCAATGAATAATAGCGTTACATAGAAATCTGTTTTGTCCTCTATAACATGATGGTTTGTGATTATATAATAGTATCCACCTGCTTCTTTGTATATAACTCCGCTACCCGCACTGCCGGTTTGTCCGAACGAGGTGCCAGCATATACATCGACGCACGATGTTCTAACAGAAGCAACTATTTCAGTAAAGGATTTCCCTTCAGCGTCTGGATTATGTTCATATCGATCGACATCTATATCCATGCCGCCAAAACATGCTGAAAAACTAAAGGCTAGAACTATAGCCAGAATCATCATGCATATTTTAATGATATTATTCTTCGTTTTCACAAACGCCACCCTCCTTAAAATATAACTTCTTTTTAATTATAATAAAGTATTACTACTTTTTCATTAAAAAATCCTTAAAAATAATTATAATTTTATAAATGTAAACGAAAAGAGCCCGAACGGAATAGATTCGGACTCTTTTAACGAATGAAAAACGGCAGCTACCTGCTCTCCCATGCAGTGTCCCGCACAGTACCATCGGCTCAATGGGGCTTAACTTCCGTGTTCGGAATGAGAACGGGTGGATCCCCCACGA
>JAGCYK010000099.1 GCA_017960845.1 Clostridia bacterium
ATAATTTTTGCAATAAATAATTAAGGATAGAGTCATAAATGAAACTGAATTTAAATTACGACAATATAAAAAAGTCATATCTTTTTGTTGAAATAGCAAATAGACTTAAAGCTTACACTGCTGATAATCCCGGCGCGGATATCATTAAGCTCGGTATAGGCGATGTTACTCGCCCGCTTGCTCCTTGCGTCGTTGAGGCAGGAATGAAAGCGGTAGCGGAAATGGGCGATGCGAAAACATTCAGAGGATATAGCCCGGATTCAAAGGGATACGATTTTTTAAGAAATGCAATCTCAGCGTATTATAAATCAAATGGCGTTATTGTTGATGCGGATGAAATACACGTATCGGACGGCGCAAAAAGTGATTGCGGAAACATAACAGATTTGTTTGATAGCGACAACACCGTCCTTATTCCTGACCCTGTATATCCGGTTTATATGGACTCTAATATAATGAACGGCCGCAACATTATTCTATCTGAGTGCCATGAAGAAAACGGCTTCAAACCTGCACCCGACAAAAAGGTTAAATGCGACATTATCTATCTTTGCTCTCCGAATAATCCAACGGGAGCTGCTTTTACGCGCGCCGAGCTAAAAGAGTGGATTGATTATGCTAATTCAATGAATGCTATTATTCTTTTCGATGCTGCGTATGAAGCTTTTGTAACAAGCGAGGACGTGCCTAGAAGTATATTTGAAGTGGAAGGTGCAAGAAGGTGCGCGGTAGAGTTTTGTTCTTTTTCGAAAACTGCAGGCTTTACTGGCACTAGATGCGGTTATACTGTTGTTCCTAAAGAACTGCTTGATGGAAAGTTTGCAGCAATGTGGGAGAGAAGACAGTCAACCAAATTCAACGGAACAAGTTACATTCAGCAAAGAATGGCAGAAGCTGCTTACTCTAAAGAGGGAATCAAGCAGTGCAGGGAAAATATAAACGTATACAAAGAAAACGCTAAAATCATTTCGGATGCGCTTACTTCTCTTGGTATTTATCATACGGGTGGAAAAGATTCCCCATATATTTGGCTTAAATGTGGAGGGGATAGCTGGGAATTCTTTGACAAACTTCTAACGAAGGCAAATGTTGTCGGTACTCCCGGATCCGGATTCGGCAAATGCGGCGAAGGATTCTTTAGACTTACTGCATTCAATACTCCTTCAAAGACAGCGGAAGCTGTTTCAAGAATAAAAAAAGTGCTTTAATAGCATAAAGAAGTGTTTTCCTTATATGAGGATGAGACGAAAAAAACATCTTGAGGAGAGAACTGACCGCCTCAGAGATTATATAATTCTTGAAAAACCTCTCAGCGTATATAGACTAAAAGAGCACGAGCGCTATGATATCATTAACCCGGTTGAGGTTTTTGGAAATGATAATCCGGTTTATTTAGAGTTAGGGTGCGGAAAAGGGTCGTTTTTAGCCGAATCGGCTTTAAGGAATCCTGATAAAAACTACTTTGGAGTAGAGGTCGTTCCGAATGTTGTGGTAGCAGCTGCAGAAAAGGCGGCAGAACTAAAGCTAAGGAACGTTAGATTTCTTTCTACCGGAGCGCAGCTTCTTCATTATATTCTTCCCGAAAGTTCAGTTAGCGGGATTTATTTGAATTTTTCTTCTCCTTTCCCTAAAAAACAATACGCAAACAGCCGTTTGACTTATTGGCGCTTTCTTGAGAAATATAGGTTTGTTTTGAAAAGCGGCGGCTGGATTAAACTTAAAACAGACAATGTGGGCTTTTTCGATTATTCTCTTGAATCTCTTCAAGATAATGGTTTTGACATAGTCTTTAAAACATATGATTTATATGCCGGAGACGTAACAGATAATATTCAAACGGAATATGAGAAGAAATTCTTGAAAAAGGATTTGAAGATTTGTGCGCTTACGGCAATAATGAAAAATTAATAACGAAAAGATCGCGATTATGATTAATAATAAAAAAATACAATCCATAATTTCTTTTGCTATGAGTCTCTTGCTTTTTGGGGTATTGTTTTTTGCATCTTGCTATGCGGGAAATAGATACGAGGTAAGAGACTACGTTATGGAAGTTGAGTTTTCCAGAAGCGACTTTAGAATTCTTCAGCTTTCCGATCTTCATTTATCCAACAAAGACAACTTAGATAAGCAGTTTGCATTTATAGATTTAACGATTAGGGATGCAAATGCTGATTTAATAATAGTCACCGGCGACGTATTCTCTCTAGCTGAAAAGAAGACAGCAAGAGATTTGTTCGCATTTTTAGATAGCTACGGCATTCCTTGGACAGTCACTTTCGGTAATCATGATGAGCAGGGATATTTCCCTATAGAATGGCTTACGTCTGTGCTTAATGAATATGGCTCAAATTGTGTTTTTAAAGACATCTCGGATGACGATGTGTATGGTAATTCCAATTTCGCAATAAACCTTGTTAAGAGCGGTTCGGTCAAGTGGCAGCTAATTGTAATGGATAGCAATCGTTACTACTTCGGGGATTATTTCGGATATGACTATATCAAACAAGACCAGATTGACTGGTATAAGCGCGTGGTTGACGAAACAAAATCACAAAACGGTGGAACGGTTGTTCCATCCGTTGCGTTTTTCCATATCCCTTTGCCGGAATTTAAGGATGCTTTCGATAAAATAGGGAGCGCTGACGCATCGCTTGAATACGGTGAGCAGAACGAAGCGCCTTGCCCTCCCGAGTACAACTCAGGGTTATTTGATATGATTAAGCAGCTAGGCTCAACAAAAGCTATTGTAGTAGGCCACGATCACGTAAATAACTATAGAGTAAAATACGAGGATATATATCTATGCTACGGCATAAAATCCACGGATAGAGTATACTACGATGACGATATGCTTGGCGGACAAGTGTTTGTTTTATCTGAAGACGGGAGCATATCTTTCGAGCCTCCGATTTATCATACTTACGAGGAGGTGCGGCTATGAGACCCAGGTATATTTTCTCACTTTTAATATGCCTTTTGATAGTAGGCGCGCTCTCTGCTTTTTACTCAACTAACTTTGTTCTTGTAGACGTGCTTAATATGTCAGGTGGAGTTAAAAATGTTGACTTTATTTCTACGATTCCAGCACTTCTTGTTGCCGTGGATTTTGTACTGCTAGCTATGTTTTCCATTAGAGCAATGCTTCGGCCTAAATGTTTTAGAAGAATGGCATCGCTCTATCTTATTTACCTGGGCGTTATTTCGCTAATAGGTTTTGTATTTTCCATATTAAGCGGAATTGTGGTTTATGGCTCGTTTACTTCGGATTATCCTTTTTATGGCTACTCAATAGGCGCTATGATTTTGCACTTTGCTCTATTTTTGCTTTCCATTATACTAAAAGTCATTGTTAGTAGAGCCATAGGCGTTGAAGATAAAGCTATGAAGGTAAATGCTAGTTATGCTCTTTATTCGGGAATTATGTTTTTCCTAGTATTTTTTGCATTCAATAGGCTAGGGGCATTCCTTTTCTCAATAGAATATGTAAGTTATTCTACGCTTTATATGACTTTTCCTATGTATATCTATTTGCTCGTTCCACCTGCTTTGCTGCTATATTTCGCTTTGCCGATAATAAAGAGGTTTAAAGAAAGTGAGAAAACGAAGCTTATATATATTTGGATTGTTTTTTCAGCTAACATAGTTTTAGGAGGCGCAGTCATAGCAGTGGGGTGGAACAATCCACTATTCATCTCGGCCGTCTCTCCGGCGGCGCCACTTGGTAGAATCGCTTCTATGCCGATAGAAACAATCTTTCAAATAACGTTTTTGTTTATCATTACGATAGTTTGTGCCATTAGACAGACGATTGCTTATAGAAAGAAATCCAGAGAAATATTGCAATAAAAAAAAGGTCGGATTACCGACCTTTTTAAAGTAAAGACCTGCGCGGACCGTCGTATTGCCAAGTTAACCTGCTTTCAGCAGGCGGGCAGGAAGATCGGGTTATTTGCCTTCCACTGCTGGCTTTCGCCAAATTACTGAGGCCTGACATCTATACCCTAATACAATCCATCGGCCCTTTTAATAATTGAGGTTAAACTTATGAGCAACCTCACGGGAACCGCAGGCATATATTCTTTATCTAAGTCAATTATATTAGGTTTTTTAGTCGTATTCAATACGCTTTTTTAAAAAATAATATATGAAATTTTATTTATATATATTGACATAGGCTATTCTTTGTGCTAAGGAGAGTAAAAATAGCATAGCATTTTACCTTATTTTAGGGGGATAATAACCATGAATATACTGCCTGTCGGAATATACGGACCATATCCGGGAGCCGGATTTGCTACAAACTGCTTTGTTGTAGACAACGGAAAAGCAAAAATTGTTCTGGATATGGGAAGTGGAGCGTTATCTACATTAAAAAAATATTGCAAGTTAGACGAGATAGATGCTTTTATCTTGTCGCATCTTCATTTTGATCATTTTTGCGATATTCTACCTCTGTCTTACACGGGAAAGGAAAGAAAAGTTTATTGTCCGGCAGGGCCGCAGGAGTTTTATTCTCTTCTAAAAAACCACACTTCATTTAGGCTTGGTACGATAGACAAAGACTCAACAATTTCAATCGGTGGAATGAAGATAACGTTTAGCCCTGTAGTTCACCCAATCGAGACATATTCAATTAAAATTTCAGAGGGAGACAAATTCTTCGTGTATACCTCAGATACGGTTTGGTTCGACGGACTGCCGCAGCTTGTAAAAGGCGCTAGTCTTGTTCTAGCAGACTGCACAAGCCGCGCTCGAACTCCGCATATGACGCCTTATGAAGGTGCAAAACTAAGGGAGCTTAGTGGTGTAAAAAGGATAATAGGCGTGCATATGAATCCGGACTACGACTGCCAGGCGGAATGCTCTTTGCTCGGAATAGAAATGGTTAAAGAGGGGAAAGTTATAAAAGCTTGGTAATAGCCTTTAGTTTTTGTGCGTTAATTGCAAAAAATTGTGTTTAAAATGTCTATTTTTTCTGTTAAAAACACAATGTATCTGTGTCACACAAATAGATATTTCTTTTGACAGTAAATCTGCTTATATGGTACAATCAGCGTATGGGAATTTGTTGTATTTCTGTGACTGACGGATATATAAGTGAATTAACACAATGGAACAGAAATAATATGAAATGCCGACCGTCTGGGCGCAGTTA
>JAGCYK010000100.1 GCA_017960845.1 Clostridia bacterium
CGCTTCTTTTCATGGCTTTGAGATACAGCCCGACACTAATTGTATATAGTGCACTTGCGGATATAGAAATAAGAGCGGTTGTAGTTGGCATGCTAATATTAAAGCCGGCTAGTGCAAAGCAGATTGGAAATGCGATTAGACCAATAATGAAAGTCGAGAAGAAAAGAAGCCCTTTGATGTTTTTGTCGGCGTTACTGCTACTGTGTTTGATCATGAATTTATCGACGTGACCGGAAAAAGACCACGCAATAGCGGCACCGATAGCTAGAATGATTGCAACTGTTTCTGACATGTTTGTTTTTTAAATTTTATATGATTATACACCAAAAATCCCGACTAGGGGGGTTAGTCGGGATTTTTGTACAGATAAAATATCTGTATATTCTTATTATATCGCATTTTTTAAAAAATTGCAATACTTTTATGTTTAGATATTGTTGCAATTATTCATAGAACAGGTATAATGGATTCTGTATTTGTAGATAAGGAGGGGTACACAATGCAGCTATTCATAGTAAAAGCAAAGGCGGACAATACCGTCGTTACATATGCTAGTAGTTTAGAGACAGCGAGAACTGCCGGAGAAACAGTCTTTTTAAATAGACCGCTTGCGTGGTATATTGAGGTCGTCAATATGGACAGAAAATACGAAGCTAGCAGAAGCAGAACGATGCTTTCGTATGACACTTACATAGACGGTAATTTCGTTCCGGCCTTCGAGCCTTTTTAGCACCTTTTTAGTTTCTGGGCTACTTTAAGCCAGATTGCACGTTTTAAACTTGTTGAGGCCGCCTTATAGCGGTCCTCTTTTTTTATTTTGTAACGACGATTCTAGACGTGAAATATTTTGTATGCAAGAATTGGCGCATTTCGTTTGTGAAATCCTGGAGCATACTGCCATAACCTGCTGAATCCGGATTGTTCTCGGATCCTGCCCCGCAACGCTGGTTAAATGATACATCATACCAAGTACAACCTCCGGAAAATACCTGGTTCCATTCATCGTATTTTTGATAAAACTGCTGCACTGAATAATTGTTTGCGTATGCTCTTAGTCTCTCATTTATATTATAGGCCGCAAGATTAAGGTCTGAAAGCATACTACATTTATTGTAAATACTGACTAAATTTAACCCCTCAGTTTTAACTTTTGGCCCATTTGGTATTTGCAACCACAGATGGTTAAAAGTGCCGTGCCAACTAGCTGAGCATCCATAGTAATCACCTTCTCCATAATATACAGGTATCTTAGATAATCCAAAGAGTGCTATTGAAGCTGGTGAAGAGATTAGGCTAGGCCCCTTCTGAATTCTTATTTCATCAATCGAGCTGGTACATCCGTAATAAGGATAAACAATATGTTCGTCATTGGTTGGTGCCTGTACGTAAGATAGTGAAGAGCTCGAAGCCGAAAGATCATTAGTTGCATGCCTCTTCATATAGCTAAGCGGCTCAGTGTAGAAGTTCTTTTGTTGAACGACGCCATAAATTGGCATCAATGTATCTATTTCTGGAATATCGGACAATGCGTAGCAATATTTAAAATCAAGGTTATATTTGTTAACCGTATTTCTACAAGCTCGGCTATTCTCGTTATACATACAGACATCTAGAATATCGTTCATACGTTGGTCGATTTCAGACTGAGATGGCCATGGCCAAAAGTCGCTTTTACGAAAAGCAATAAATAAAGGAATAAAAACAACTAGGCAAAGAATAATTATGGTTGGTTTTTTCTTGAGTTTAAACCTACCAATTCGTAGATATTTGCTCTTTTTCTTCCTCTTTTGATTTTGAGTCGTCGTATCTTTTTGGCTTTTTGTTGTTGCCTTTTTTGTTTTTGTGGTTTTAGTTTTTGTCTTCGTTTTGATAGTAACCATAAAACCCCTTTCTATTTTTCGCTATCTCGCTTATTTAATGTTTCACGATAAACGCCAATTTGGGCGTTATATAGATCTAATAGTCTATAAATCTCGCTTAATGCGTTTCTTCTAGTGTAATAATTATCACTATTGTCATATAAACTTCGCTGCGTCTCTAATCTCTGCAAAATTATGTCAGCCTCTGCATACATACGATCTATTTGATCCTTAGTATCATGGTAGAGTTTTGCGATGTATTGGCGATCCTTGAAATACTTAGCGTAGTGTTTTTCCAAATTGGCCGGTATACCATATACCTCCGTAGCAACACGAACATATAATTCATCAAACCGTTGGTTACTTGGATAGTGTGCGAGCTCAGACTGCAGGTTTGAATCGTTTGCGAATATTTTGTTTAGCTCAATTTCTATCCATTCTTTTTCGCTATCCGGAAGTCTAGAATAAGCTGCGTGCATCATCTCGTGCGAGAGGGTAACTACTTTTGCATTTTCATAGTTATAATACGCATTTTCCAATTCGCTTGCATCTTTTCCCGAATCATAAATATCGATATACTCTTCGTCATTAATTACATAATAGCAACCGGCAATGTAGGCCCTCGGGTCACCATCACGGCCACAAATTCCATTAAATGCGGCTTTGGATTTGAGTTGCGGATTGCTTGCATATAGTATAATTCTCGCCTTTTCAGTTAACCTCATTTTGGAAATTAACTCGGAGACCTCTTTTGTCGGATGAAAATCTGCGGCCTTCTTTTTGTCACTAATATAGCCATAATCTAAGTTTGCAACAACAATAATAACAGACAAAATCGCCGCAGCAATTACGCCAATAATAATTTTCTTTTGTATGTTTTTTTGTTTTTTGCTCGTCTTGCGAGTTTTGTCCATGCTTTTATTATAACACAAAAAAGAACTCTTTCGAGTCTTCTTGGTGTGGTGCGAATGAAGA
>JAGCYK010000101.1 GCA_017960845.1 Clostridia bacterium
CATCAAAAGATACATCAAATTCTTTAATGAAGAACGACCATGTTATTCTTTAAATTACCTTACACCAAAACAATTTACTGAAATAAATGGTTACAAATGGGAGGAAGATTAGTCTACTTTTAGTTGACTAGTGCACTCTGAAGCCCGTTTTTTTAGCTCTAAAAGCCCGAAAAACCGCGAAAAACGCAAAAAGGGCGCGAAAGAAGCCCAAAAAGTCGTGGTAGACTTTTTAGGCTTCTTTTGTGGTACACCATCGGGGGCTCGAACCCCGGACACCCTGATTAAGAGTCAGGTGCTCTACCAACTGAGCTAATGATGCATAAAACTTATCTAAAGCCAAAATATATTACTATATGTTAAAAATCTTTGTCAACTTTTTTAGCCTTTTGAAAGAATTTTCTAGGCTATATTTAAGCTCAGAAAAAGATTCCCTTACTCTTCATATCTCGCTTATTTTCATACATTGCCGTATCGGCTTTTCGTGTAACCATACTTACAGACTCGCCGGCGCTATAGTCGTACTCGCCCATTCCAATTGCAAAAGAAACCTTTCCACTCTCAATGCTAGGAAGTGACAGTGCTTTTTCAACGCTCTTCTTTGCTTTTTTAATTAGTTCTACTCTGTTTTCGAAATCTATGCCTCGAAGAATGGTTATAAACTCATCGCCGCCTACTCTATATACTACGCTATTAGGAAAGCTTCGACGTATAAGCCCTGCTCCGTTCCTTATATATGTGTCGCCCATACTATGCCCAAATCTATCATTAACTGACTTAAGCTCATTTATGTCGCACTCAACTACTGCAAACTGAATTTTCTCTGATTGCATTTCTTTTGTCATTTTCTCTACAGTTTCAGTGAATGCATTGAGGTTTTTAAGCCCAGTCAAAGGATCTCTATTGGCTATAACAATAGTCTCATCGAGCTTGGTGCGAAGGTCTTTGTACTCAAGATGCAAGCTGTCAATCAGAGATTTAGCCAGTTTATTGACCGTAATAGGCTTTTCAAGATACATTCTTAGGCCGGTTTCTTTTGCAACACTGACTTCGTCCTTTTCATCGTCAGAATAAAGGACAATAATCGGAATAATCTTATTGTTCTCTGCGCCGTATGCCTTAATTAACACGTTAAGCTGAGTTAAGTTGTATAGTGAAATCTTTGAGTCTAGGAAGATGGCATCAAAAGTATTAGATGGCATCTTTGAAAGCATAGTGGTAGCCGAGGCTATATCCGGCGTTGCGATTACAGAAGCGCCTTCTTTTTCTAGAATCTCTATAGAAACGTCCCTTTCCATTCCCTCTTCTGCAATAAAGAGTACTTTCATTCCGGAAATAAACTCGGGCATTACTACGTCCATATCCATAGAGCTTATTCCAAGGTAAGGATTCTTGTAACCGATGTACAGCTCGCTCTTAGCTTTCTTTAGAACATTTATCATCTTGCTAGAAAAGGCACCGCAATCTCCGTTTATAATCATATTGAATGCTTCTTCAAATGAAAATGCCTTTCTATATGGCCGCTCGTGAGTGAGAGCTTCTAAGCAGTCAGCAACAGAAACAATCTGAGCCGAAATAGGGATTTCGTCTCCGATAAGTCCATTAGGATATCCACCGCCATCATACCTTTCGTGGTGATATCTGCAAATATCTAAATGGATTTTCATAAGCTCGTCGCCTAAGTTGTCAGCAAGTTTACCTATTATAAGGCTGCCAAAAGAAGTATGCTTCTTTATTGACTCGAAATCATTTGAGCTTAAATTTCCGGATTTAGATAAGAGCTTTTCAGGGATAAACACTTTTCCTACGTCGTGAAGAACGCTAGCGTAAGTAATCTCATCTACTATTTTTTGAGTTAGACCATATTCAGGATATTCAAGCATGCACTTTTTCGCGATAATAGCAGTATATGTTCTCATATGCTTCATATCGGTGATGTTGTTGCCTTCCCCTCTAAACTCAGCTATAGAGCCAAGTATCTCCATAAGCTCATCATTCATCCTAGTTGCATAGTCTAACCTGTTTTGAAGAATCTTTATTTTAGTTGCGTCGCTAGCAGACTCGTCATATATCTCGAATTTAGATTTTGAGGTCGCTTCATCTGAAGAAACAAATCCGAATATTTTAAGAAAGTCACTAGCGTCAGGCATAACATTTCCGTTCTCTACTGCTCCGCGGCAGAAATGAATAACGCTGCGCATAAATGTAGCATAAGTAAAATACGGGTCGTACTTCATTACGATTTGCCCGCTTTTAGCCGAACTTTCTATTAAATCAACTAGCCCTATTTCTTTAATCTTATCGTTAATTAAGTCTAGCGCGCTTTTAGGAACGTCAGGGTCAGTAAATATGCTGGAAGCAAAAACACATTCGATGATGTCGCTCTTATACCCGAATGTCATCTTTCCGACAACATCTAAAACAGCTTCCCTTAAAGAAGTAAACTCTCTAGGAAGCACAAACGGCAGTGCTATTTTCACTGCCTCGAGATATAGTTTTTCTTTGCCGCTAAATCTTTGAGAAAATAGTCCGTTGGATACGCCGGCTTTTGCCGCTATAATTTGCAATCTTATTCCAGAATATCCTTTTAAAGCAAATTCTCTCATTGCAGCTTCGAGCATTCGCCTGGTGCTTAGGTCACGTTGTTGTTTTCTGATTGATTCCAATACTTATACCTGATTGATAAAATAATTTTTACTAAAAACATTTTTATTATACACTATTTTTTCTAATAATCAAGGGTTTTTTCAATACAATTTTGTATTATTATTTTAGGTCAGTTTGTTTAGATTATTTTCTTGAGCTTTTTAGACTCTATTGCATCGGAGTAGTAGACG
>JAGCYK010000102.1 GCA_017960845.1 Clostridia bacterium
ACCGACGTGAATTTTAAGTAACTGAATTTATTATGTGTTACTTTTTTAAAATCTTCTTGAAGTCCCATTTTATCCAATAAGTGAAGAAAGCATATTTAAGAATTTTTCTTCAGCCTCTTTAACTGGCAATGTTTCAATCAATTTGCCTTTAGAAAATAGAACTGCTTTTTCTTTTCCTCCGGCAATACCAATATCTGCATCCTCAGCTTCGCCCGGACCGTTTACGACGCAGCCCATAACGGCTATTTTTAATTTTTTATTGCAGTTATTTAATAATTCTTTGCATTTTAAAACCATCGCTTCTAGGTCATAAAAGCATCTAGCGCATGTCGGGCAGGATACTATTTCCGCCCTATCGTTTCTTAGCCCAATTGAATTAAGAAGGCTTAAAGCGGCCTTTACTTCTAAAACCGGATCGCCGGTTAAATATACTCTTATAGTATCACCAATGCCATCTAAAAGAAGCGAGCCTATCCCTATAGATGACTTGATAAGTCCATCCATTCCATATCCGCTTTCTGTTACTCCTAGGTGAAGAGGATAGTCGGTTTTAGAAGCGAGGAGTTTGTAGCTATCAATCATTAGTTTTACGTCGCTTGCTTTAACCGAAATAATAATATCGTTAAAATTCATTTTTTCTAGAATATTAACTGATTTTAGAGCGCTTTCTGTAAGACTTTCTGGCGACACTCCATATTTAGACTTTAATTCTTTTTCTAAAGAACCTGCATTGATACCAATTCTTATCGGACAGGAGTTTGCCTTGCACGAGCTAACTACCTCGCTTAAACCGGTGAGTGATGTATTTCCAGGGTTAAATCTTATTTTAGAAAAGCCTATATCAGCTGAAGCAACCGCAAGTCTATAATCAAACTGTATGTCAGCTACAAGTGGAATAGTAGATTCGCTAATGTATCGCTTGCAAATCTCTATATCATTCATGTCTCTAACTGCCAGTCTAACGATATCGCAGCCGGCATTAACTAATTGTTTTATCTGAGCAGAAGTTGAGTCATAGTCAGCGGTATCAGTATTAGTCATTGATTGAACGCTTATGCGCTCTCCTCCGCCGATATATATATTCCCCACTTTAATTTTTTTAGACATAATTACCTCACTTAAGCTAAGAGCAGATTGACAATATCTACCATAATAATAAATAAGAATAGAATAATTAAGCCAATACTGTTAATTCTCGATTCAATTTCCTTATTTATAGGCTTTCTTCTTATAACTTCGATTAATAAAAATAGTATTCTAGCGCCGTCTAGAGATGGAATCGGCAAAATGTTAAATACGGCTAGATTAACTGACAGCAAAGGCAGGAATAATAATATATAGAGCCAGTTTGTTTGAGCATACTCGGAAATATAGTGAATAGTGCCTATAGGGCCTGAAATATCTCTAATTGAAACCTGCCCGGAAAATAGCATACCGAAAGAGTTAAATACCGCGCCGACCATTTGAAAAGTAGTTGATGGAGTTTTAATAAGCGCATCTAAAAAGGAAACTTGATTCCTTTCATATAATAAAGTTATTCCAAATCCGGGATAATTTCCACTATCAGATTCTATACTCTTTTTCTCTACTTCAGCATTTATAATATCGCCATTTCTATCTATTGTAAATATGGCATGCTCTCCCTCATTGATGCTTTCTACGGCATTCGAAAAAGAATAATCAACGTGAATATCCCTTCCGTTTACGGCAATGATTTTATCGCCTTCTAGAATCGATTCATTATATTTGATTCCATTTGAATCGGTCATAACAGAGTTTACAACCGGAATCCCATAGCCTGAAAAAAGAAGAAAGACTAACGTAAAGATAAAAGCAGTTAAAAAATTCGTTAGAGCGCCTGAAAGAAGCACGATAAATCGTTTGTAAGCAGGCTGCTTTTCAAAAGGAATATAGTCTAGAGCCTCACTAGCGCTCGTCTCTGACGAAAACCTAGTAACTTCAACTTCGTCTTCGCTTGCAAAGGCGCAGTATCCACCTAAAGGTATTGCCCTAAGTGAGATTATAGTCCCATCCTTTTTTTCTTTTTTTAAAATTGCCGGGCCTATTCCGACAGAAAATTCGTTTATTTTGAAATGGAGAAGTTTACCTGCAATGAAATGTCCGAGTTCATGCAGAGTAATTAGAACTAGAAGAATTAATATGGCAATAATAATATACAGAAATGTCATAAACTGTATTTAGCGGAAATGACTTCCTTTACTTTATTATTAAGTAATTTAATATCGTCAATATCTTTCGGAATAAAATAACTTGAAGAAAGTGCGAAATCTATGACATCAAATATTTCTGGAAATATGATTTTACTATCTAGAAACATTTTTACTGCAAACTCATCTGCCATGCTAAAAACTGCCGGATAGTAACTTCCCTTCTTTATGCATTCTTTAGCTATTAAAGGACCTTTAAATACTTTTTCATCCTTTTCTAAAAACGTTAAAGGCTTAGAAAAATCAAAAGGCTTTGCCGCGCAAACTTCGAGTCTGTTAGGATAAGACAAAGCGTATTGGATGGGAAGTTCCATGCTAGGATAAGACATTAAAGAAATAGTTGCATTGTCTTTGAATTCAACAAGCCCGTGGATTATACTCTCAGGATGAATGCAATAGTCTATATTATCACAGTCAAATAGATACTTTGCTTCAATTAGTTCTAGTCCTTTATTGACCATACTAGCGCTGTCTACCGAGACTTTCTTCCCCATTTTCCAAGTCGGGTGATTTATGGCCTGAGCAGGCGTGACTTTCTTTAAATATTCTAAATCCTTGCCATAAAAAGGTCCGCCGCTAGCAGTTAGAATAATCTTTTTTATATCTTCTTTTCTATTAGACGATATGCACTGAAAAATAGCAGAATGCTCACTGTCAACAGGAATTAACTGGGCTCCGTCTCTATTAAGTTCGCATTTAACGATTTCTCCTGCGGTGACAAGCGCTTCTTTGCTAGCTAGCGCTATTCTTTTTCCTTTTTTTATTACTGAAATTAAAGGATAAACCGAATCGGTCCCGGGAATAGCAAATACTGAAATGTCAGCGTTTGATCTTTCTGCCATTCTTTCTATAGCATCTTTTCCTGTTAAGCAATCGCTTCCTAAGTTTAACTCACTTAAACTAGCGCAAAAGTCAGGTTTAAATTCTTCAACCTGCTTTTTGAATAAGTCGGTATTATTTCCGCATGAAAGAGATTCTATTTTAAATAAGTCAGGATAGCGCCTTAAAACATTTAGAGTCTGAACGCCTATAGATCCCGTGCTTCCGTAAACAGCAACCGATATCATTTTTGTCTAACCTTTAAATATTTAAAAACAATGCTAAAACGTACATGAATAAATAAGCAAATGTTCCTGAAATAACCATTCCGTCAATGCGGTCTAACACTCCTCCGTGTCCCGGAAAGATCGTTCCATAGTCTTTAATTCCACAATAACGTTTTACATAAGAAGCAATTAAATCGCCTATTTCAGTAGCAAAGCCTATTCCTAAACCAGCCCCTAGATATAACCCTATATTCGCTGCAATATTGTCTTCAATAAACATTGTTAGTCCGAATGCTGGAGTAAAATATGCAAGAGTGAATATAACCATTGCCCCGAACATTCCTCCGAATAGACCTCCAAAAGCACCAGAAACAGTCTTTTTGGGGCTTATTGAAGGACAAAGTTTAGGGCCTTTAAGAAGCATTCCGGTAAATAAAGCAAAAATATCCGACCCGGCAGATGATGCAAAAACAAGACAAACTCCAATCGATCTTAAATTAGGAACGAACGCGCCGGTTTTATATGCATCATATACCCAACCAGTAAAAGCCAATCCCTCAGCCTGGCCAGGAAGATAATTTAGTCCAACCAGATAAATCATAAATGCTAGAGGATAAATCATACAGAAAAATGTAGATATTATTTTGCCGAATGAGATTTGATCATCACGCATGTTATAGATGAATGTAAAGAAAAACAGTATTATCATACATACAAAATATGCAGTCAGTCCTCCGCTTTTCGTGCCTGTAATAAAAATACTGAATTCATGGACAAGTTTAAAAGAAGCATAACCTAAAATAACCACAGCATATAAAATTAAAATATGTGGTCTTTCTAATTTGTTAGATATAGCCGAAGATATTTCGTGTGATGCTATTAAAAGTAGAGAAACGATTAAAACATCATAGAAAGTGTCATTAATATAAAATGCTAGGAAAAACAAGGATGCGATGAAAGCAAGCATTATTAACCCGGTATAAACTCTTTTTTTCATTGATCAACACCGCCGAACCGTCTTTCGGTTCCCATATAGTCCGCTATCACAGCATCTAAGTCAGAATTGCTGAAATCGGGCCAAAGAGTATTTAAAAAATATATTTCAGAATAAGCCATTTCATAAATCATAAAATTACTGATTCTGTGTTCGCCGCCAGTCCTTATAACGATTTCAGGATCCGGAATATCTTTAAAATACAAAGCATCTTTAAAAGATTCTTCCGTAATCTCTTTTCCGCTAAGTTCTTTTGCGGCGTGTAATATTTCTGCTCTTCCCCCGTAGTTGAAACAAATGCAAATAGTTCCTTTAGTGCAGTCCTTTGACATTGTTTCTATCTGATCTATTTGTTTTAAAAGTGACGGGCTGAGACCTTCTCTTTCGCCTATTACCTTCAAACGAATATTTTTATCTTTTATTCTTGCAATATTATTAATAATGAAATTTTTAAGAAGTCCAAGTAAAAAATTAACTTCAGTGCTTGAACGTTTCCAGTTTTCAGTAGAAAAAGCAAATAGAGACAAATATTTTACGCCTCTACTAAACGCATAATCAGCTAAATCCTCGATAATAGATACTCCCTTTTCGTGACCTTTTGTTCTGATTAAGCCTCTTTTCTTTGCCCAACGGCCGTTGCCGTCCATTATTATGGCAATATGTTCTGGGAAACTATTAGATTTCAAGAACTTCTTTTTCCTTTTTAGACATTATTTCATCAGCAAGCGCGATATATTTATCTGTAAGTTTTTGAACTTCTTTTTCGAATGAAGCCTGCTCATCTTCTGAGAAGTTCATATCTTTTTTCAGTTTCTTGCATTTATCTAAGCTATCGCGTCTTCCGTTACGAATAACTATTTTGCAGTCTTCAGCCATTTTCTTTACTTGTTTGTCGAGCTCTTTTCTTCTCTCTGCTGTAAGCTGTGGGAAAATAAGTCTTATGACCTTTCCGTCATCCGTTGGATTGATTCCTATATCAGACGCCGTAATTGCACGAATTGTTTCTTTAGTTGCGCTCTTATCAAAGAGATTGATAATAAGCATTCTAGGCTCAGGAACAGTAATGTTGCAAAGAGTCTTTAAAGGAGTCATCGAGCCGTAATAATCTATCATTATATTATCTAATATTTTAGGATTCGCACGGCCAGCACGAACGCTTAAATATTCATCAGAAAGATGGTTCGTAGCTTTTTCGAGATTCTCTTCTAAACTAAACAATTCTTCTTCTAATTCAGGTAACATTATTATTCTCCTTCATTTTTAGTTTTTAGGAAACAGTCGTTCCAATCTTTTCACCCATTGCTGCTCTAACTATGCTGTTAGGTTCATCAAGTCCGAATGTTACGATAGGAATTTTGTTTTCCATGCACATTGTTACTGCAGTAGCATCCATATGTGCGATATGGTTATCTATCATTTCCATATATGAAATAGTATCAAGTTTCTTTGCTGACTTGTCTTTTCTAGGATCAGCGCTGTATATACCATCAATATTCTTTGCCATTAAAAGAGCGTCCGCCTTTATTTGAGCGGCCCTTAGAGCTGCGCCGGTATCGGTTGAAAAATATGGATTACCTGTTCCGCAGGCAAATAGAACTACTCTATTATGCTCAAAATGATTGAATGCTTTTCTTAAAATAAAAGGTTCAGCAATCGTATTCATTGTAATAGCAGTTTGAAGTCTAGTCGCTACGCCCTTTTTCTCGATAGCATCTTGAAGCGCAAGTCCGTTCATAACGGTTGCTAGCATGCCCATTTGGTCGGCTGTGGCTTTTTCCATAAAATCGCCTTGGCGACCTCTCCAGAAATTTCCGCCTCCCATAACAACAGCAATTTCTACGCCGAGTTTATTGAGTTCAACGATCTGAGTGACAACTTTGTCAACCATTGCAGGGTTGATTCCGGTTCCATCCTCTCCGGCTAATGCTTCGCCGCTTATTTTAAGTAATATTCTTTTATACATAAATATACCTCGCTCGTTACTAATTATACACAATTTAGAAAAAAAAGGAACGTCTTTTTGACGTTCCCTTTTATTAAAATTTGATAAATTTTACTTTCCGGACAATTTTGCCACTTCATCAGCAAGGTTGTCTTCTCTTTTTTCAATTCCTTCACCCATAACAAGTCTAACGAATTTAATGAGTTTAATGCTGATTCCGGATTTCTTTTCAAGGTTTGCAATTGCTGCGCCTACAGTTACTGAAGGGTCAAGAGCATAAGCTTGTTCTACAAGACAAATCTCTTTAAGTCCCTTGTTAAGTCTACCCATAAGCATCTTCTCAAGAATATTGTCAGGCTTTCCTGCGTTCTTAGGATCGTTTTTAGCAGCTGCAAGAAGAACTGCTTTTTCTTTTTCTATATAATCAGCAGGAACTTCAGACACATAAATGTGAGCCGGGGAGAATGCAGCGATATGCATTGCAATGCCATGAGCAAGCTCTTTAATCTCATCAATAGCAGGAGCTGATGTTTCAACCTCGAGCATTACACCTATTTTTCCTCCGTTATGAAGGTAAATCTCTTCGATACCGTATCCTGAAAGAGTGAACTTTTCAAATCTTCTAGCAGAAATCTTCTCACCGCACTTTGTCGTGTATTCATTTATAAGTTCGGTAATTGTTCCTTCGCCTGTTTCAGCGTTAAGCCACTCTTCAACTGAAGAAATATTTCCTTTGCCGATAACCTCAGCAGTCTTAGAAATAAGATTCTTAAAGCCATCAGTATTAGCAACGAAATCTGTCTCGCAGTTAAGCTCTGCAAGAACGCCTACTTTGTCGTCTCTGTATGAACCGATAAGTCCATCACTAGCGATTCTAGAAGCCTTCTTTGCAGCAACGGCAACACCGCGCTCTCTAAGCCATTCAACTGCTTTTTCTCTATCTCCGTCAGTAGCAGCAAGAGCTTTTTTGCAATCAAGCATGCCAGCGCCGGTCATTTCACGAAATTCTTGTACGTCTTTAGCGGTAAATCCCATTTGTAATAATCCTCCTTAGTTTTTATCGCTTGTGTTTTCTGCAGCTTCCTCCACTACAGGCTCGGCAGCCTGAGCTAATGCGCTGCGATGAGAAGCAAGTCCCTCTTCTCCTTCTTTTGCCTCAATAACTGCATCAGCCATTGCTCCAGCAATAAGCTTAATAGCACGAATAGCATCATCGTTTCCGGGAATTACATAATCCACTTCGTCCGGATCGCAGTTAGTATCAACAATTCCTACGATAGGAATGTGAAGTCTACGAGCTTCGGCTACAGCAAGATGTTCCTTTTTCGGGTCAACAATGAAAAGTGCTCCGGGAAGAGTGCGCATCTCTCTGATTCCACCAAGATTAAGCTGAAGCTTATCTTTTTCCTGGGAAAGCTGAAGAACTTCTTTTTTGGGAAGCAAAGCAAATTCATTCATTTGCTCCATTTGGTCAAGATGGTTGAGTCTTTCGATTCTAGAACGAATGGTCGAAAAATTCGTAAGAGTTCCACCAAGCCAACGCTGAGTCACATAATACATGCCACAACGAGCAGCCTCGCTTTCAATTGCCTCCTGAGCCTGCTTCTTAGTTCCGACAAATAAAATCGACTTGCCGGTCGCTGCTACGCTCTTAATGAATTCATAAGCATCATCTAAGAGTCCAACAGTCTTTTCGAGGTTAATGATATGAATATCATTTCTGGCAGTATAGATATACTTCTTCATCTTCGGGTTCCATTTTCTGGTAGCATGACCGAAGTGAACGCCAGCCTCAAGTAATTGTTTCATTGAAACAACATTTGCCATTTTTTGATCCTCCTGTTAGTCCTCCCCGTTCCATTGATTTTTTCGTGGGATAAACACTTCTTTTTAAAGCACAGAAACCACGAATGAAAGCGGGTGTGTAATCAAACGTTAGAATTATAACAAAAGTTAAGGTTACAAGCAAACAAATATGAGTGCTTTTTAATAATATAAATTATAAATAAAACTAGAACTTTTTTTTAATTTCCTTTAAAATTATTGACAAGATGCTCAGAAAATATACATTTAGACGATTTCTAATCAAAAACTTGATTTAGTAAAAATTAATTTTAATACCCAATTTAGGTAAAGAATAACACAATATAGCCTATTATGTCTGATATAATAATCAAGATATTGTATTGAATATTCAAAGAAACATATAATTTTAGATATATAATGCCTCTCATAGTACTGGCTTTCTGCCCTTATAATCACCACATATAAAATTTAAAGCAAATATTGAATTTATCTAACCCATATTATATAATCTAAATATATTCAAACATCATATATTGTCGAGGGAGAAATTAACATGAAAAAATTCTTCAAGGATTTCAAAGCATTTATAACTCGTGGCAACATCCTGGATATGGCAGTCGGCGTTATCATCGGTGGAGCTTTCTCTGCAATCGTTACTGCTTTTACAAATGGAATTATTATGCCTCTAGTTAACTATGTTCTCTCTTTAAACGGAGAGAACGGAATGGAGACGGCTTATACCTTCCTAAAAGAAGTATATACTGACGGTTCCATAGATCTAGCAAAAAGTATTTATATAGACTGGGGCGCATTCATTACCGCGATACTAAACTTCCTTATTATAGCAATGACATTGTTCATTATAATACGTGCTGCTATGAAGAGTGCTCAAATGTTTAATAGAACAAAAGCCTCAATTGCAGATGGAAAGCTTACTAAAGAAGAAAAAGCTGAAATGAAAGAAAAAGGCCTTAACTATAAAGACAAAGCAGCAGTGGATGCTTATAGAGAAGAAAAAGCAAAACTTGCTGAAGAAGCTGCAGCCAAAGAAGCTGCCGAAAAAGAAGCCGAGCGCCTTGCTAATCCAACTGAAGCTGATCTTCTTAAAGAAATCAGAGATCTGCTAAAAGAAAAAGCATAACAAATAATATCCAAATAGATCAAAAAAGCTCAATCACAGTGTTGAGCTTTTTTAATGCTAATTATATAAATTCTTTTTAAGAATAAATTAAGGATTCTCCGTTATAATAATCAAAAATAAAAGTAGTTCAACACATTTTACAAAAAAGTTGTATAATAAAGATTATGAGAGTTTTAGTTGTAGAAGATGAAAAAAGATTGGCTAGTGCCCTAGCCCACATACTTAACGAACAAAAATATATGGTAGATATAGCCAACAACGGAAATGATGGCTATTATATGGCGTCCAATGAATCATACGATATAATCGTTTTAGACGTAATGCTTCCAGGTAAAGATGGGTTTGAAATTCTTCGCGCTTTAAGAAAAAACAAAAACAAT
>JAGCYK010000103.1 GCA_017960845.1 Clostridia bacterium
CTGCAATTGCCTGCCGGTAAGGCAACCCCGGGACCTCCTGTAGGTTCGTCCCTCGGACCCCACGGTATTAATATCGCCGGATTCACAAAAGAATTCAACGATAAGACAAAGGCTCAGGAAGGTCTTATCATTCCTGTAGTTATCAGCATCTACTCAGACAGAAGCTTCACCTTCATTCTGAAGACCCCGCCCGTACCTGTTCTTATTAAAAAGGCACTCGGAATCGAATCCGCTTCCGCAGCTCCCAACAAGAACAAAGTAGGCAAGCTCACCAAAGCACAGGTTGAGGAAATCGCAAAGACAAAGTTGCCGGATCTTAATGCCGGAAGTCTTGAAGCCGCAATCAGCATGGTTAAGGGTACCGCACGCTCTATGGGCGTTAGCGTGGAAGAATAAGGAGGGCGCATCATGAAATTAAGTAAGAAATATAAGGCGTCCATCGCTGAAGTAGACGTAAAGAAAGTTTATGACGCTGAAGAGGCAGTTGCTAACGTTATTGCAACAGCAAAAGCAAACTTCGACGAGACCATTGAAATGCACGTTCGTTTAGGCGTTGACCCTAGACAGGCAGATCAGCAGGTTAGAGGAACAGTCGTTCTTCCCAATGGTACCGGTAAAAGCGTTAGAGTATTAGTTATAGCAAAAGGCGAAAGAGCTACTATTGCAGAGCAGGCCGGCGCAGATATCGTCGGAGCAGAAGAAATCATCCAGAAGATTCTTTCAGAAGGATTCCTCGCTTTCGATGTCTGCATTACCTCTCCCGACATGATGAGCCAGATGAGCCGTGTTGCAAGAATACTCGGACCGAAGGGCTTAATGCCCAGCCCCAAGTCAGGTACTGTTACAATGGATGTTGCTAAAGCAGTTAAAGATGCTAAAGCAGGTAAAGTTGAATACAGACTTGACAAAACAGCTATTATCCACTGCCCGATAGGAAAGAAATCCTTCGGCAAGGAAAAGCTTGTTGAAAACTATCAGACACTTCTCGATGCTATCGTTAAGGCTAAACCCGCTGCAGCTAAGGGCGTATATTTAAAGAGTATCGTTCTTGCATCAACAATGGGCCCTGGAATTAAGGTAGCTCCGAAAGTATAACAAATTTAGGAAAAAATTTTCCGACCTAAGACAACGAGTGTGCTTTGGCACGGAAATGTCTGTTAGCTAACTCGTCGCGGTGCTGTGAAATCATGAAGTATTTGCGCATATTCTTTTAAGAATAAAGCGCTCATAAACAGGATTCGCCCCGACAGTTTAAAAAAGGACTCTCGGGGCTTATATTTTAGAAAAAAATCCAGTCATCAAAAACAGGATGGTGACATAAATCCGTAAGGAGGTGTGTTAAAAATTAATGGCAAACGTAGGTTGTAAAGCAAATAAGGAAGTTCTCGCTCAAAAAGAAAAGAAAGTAGCGGAACTTGTCGAAAAGATTAAAAAGGCAAAGAGCATAGTGCTTGTTGACTATAGTGGAATCAGTGTGGCTGAAGATACTCTGCTCCGTGCCGAAATGAGAAAAAACAATGTTGAATACAAGGTACTTAAAAACACTGCTCTATCCAGAGCATTTAAAGAAGCCGGCTTTGACGGACTCGACCAGTATCTTGAAAAGACAACGGCTGTTGCATTTTCGTATGAGGATGCGGTTGCCGGAGCAAAGGTTATCGCTGAAACAAGCGCAAAGATTAAAAAGCTCTCTTTCAAGGGCGGTGTAATCGAAGGGGTTGTTTCAAATGCTGACCAGGTAGTGGCGCTATCCAAGATTCCGCCCAAACCCGTTCTGCTCTCTCAGCTTCTTGGGCTTCTTACAGCTCCTATGCGCAACTTCGCCGTTGTTGTGGCTGAAATTGCTAAGAAGAAGGCAGTAGCATAAATACTCGATGTGAATGGCTAAGCCGTCAAGGGGACGGCAAAAACAAAAATATTATTAAATAAGGAGAAATTAATCATGGCTGATATAGCTAAAATTGTTGAAGAAATCGATAAGATGACCGTTTCTGAGCTTAATGAGCTCGTTAAGGCAATAGAAGAGAAATTCGGAGTATCCGCTGCTGCTATGGCAGTTGCTGCTCCTGCAGGTGGAGCTGCTGCAGCTCCCGCTGAGGAAGAGAAGACAGAGTTCGATGTTATCCTCACAAACGCTGGCGCTAACAAGATTCCTTGCATCAAGATCGTTCGTGAAATCACAGGTCTTGTACGTGGCGAGGCAAAAGCTCTCGTTGATGGCGCACCTAAGGCAATCAAAGAAGGCATTTCAAAAGATCAGGCTAACGAAATCGCTGCTAAATTCAAAGAGATTGGCGCAACTGTTGAAGTTAAGTAATCTTTTAAAAAACCTAATAATGTCAAACAAACCGCATGGGCTGTCCCAAGCGGTTTTTTTGATTATATTTACTATAAGCATAAGTTATAATTTGTTTGATTTTTAAAAATGGAAATGATAATATCTTTTGTACAATATTTCTTAATAATAATCGGAGGAATAATTAATGCAGTTTTCGAAAGAAGTTGAAAACATGGTATGTGTTGCAAAAGGTCCAAAGCATGGACCGGCCCCCATTCCCGAAGAAGGCAAATGGGTACAGGCATACGAAATCAAAGACATCAATGGATACACTCACGGTGTTGGCTGGTGTGCTCCTCAGCAAGGTGCGTGCAAGCTCAGTCTTAATGTAAAGGACGGCATCATCCGTGAAGCACTCGTTGAAACCATAGGCTGCTCAGGAATGACTCACTCAGCGGCTATGGCGGGAGAAATCCTTCCCGGAAAAACCATATTAGAAGCACTCAATACAGACCTTGTGTGCGATGCCATCAATACGGCAATGCGCGAGCTTTTCCTCCAAATAGTATATGGAAGAACACAGTCCGCTTTCTCGGATGATGGACTTGTTATAGGCGCAGGACTTGAAGATCTCGGCAAAGGCCTTCGCAGTATGACAGGAACAATCTACGGAACAGAGGCAAAGGGAGTTAGATATCTCGAACTAACCGAAGGATATATCACAAAGCTTGCTTTAGATAAAGATACCCAGGTAATCGGATACGAGTATATCAAACTCGGAGTAATGCTTGATAACATCAAAAAGGGCATGAGCGCAGACGAAGCTCTTAAGAAAGCAACCGGGCATTACGGAAGATTTACAAAAGAGGACGGGGTAGTTAAATTCATTGACCCCCGTAAGGAATAAGGAGGCTGAACATGTCATTATTCGAAGGATACGAAAGAAGAGAGGTTCAGACTCTCGCAGTAATGAAAAAGTACGGAATCAAAGATTTCGAGGACGCCCTGAAAATATGTACAGACAAAGGATTCAATCCTTATGAGATTGTTCAGGGAATCCAGAATATTTGTTTTGAAAACGCAAAATGGGCTTATACGCTCGGATGCGCAA